>NZ_JBXAGC010000019.1:0-84181 GCF_058793725.1 Acidovorax sp. GW835-FHT14B10 | reverse complement strand
GATGCCAAGAGCTTCAAGGATGGCAGGCAGGTGGCCGCCTGGCTGGGGCTGGTACCGCGCCAGCATTCCAGCGGGGGCAAACAAAACCTGCTGGGCATCAGCAAACGGGGCGACACCTATCTGCGCACCCTGCTGATCCACGGAGCGCGCTCGGTGATCTACCACGCCCAGAACAAAGCTGCGGACAATCCGCAGTGCTGCTGGATCAATGGTGTGGTGCAGCGGCGCAACAAGAACGTGGCGGCGGTGGCACTGGCAAACAAGAATGCCCGCATCGTGTGGGCCTTGCTGGCGCACGAGCGCAGCTATGAGCCAGGCTACGTGCGAGAGCAGGCCTGAGCCACAAAAACCGAGGCAAGAAAGAAGGGCAGGAGAAAACCACCGATTGCTCAAGCAATCATGAAGTGATGGCAAGACAGGTCAGACCGTGGTGGATGCAATCCGATAAGAGCGTGGCACTTCGAGTGCGCTAAACCGATAGGACATTCACCAGCGAATTCCATCAGGGACCGTGGCTCGCGCCACAGAAAGTCCGGATATACGGGTGCAATCTTTACCGTCTTGACTTCAGTGAGTGAGGGCTTGGCTTATTCGGGGCGTCCATATAAGGCTCTTAGAGACGAACACACCAAGGAACCGCCATGAAAAAGCCCGCTTCCGCCCTGCTCTGCTCGCTGCTGGGCGCCCTCGCCGCTTCGACCGCCATCGCGGGCGACGTGGCTCTGGGAGAAAAGCTCTTCCACGACACCAAGCTCTCCACCAACGGCATGAGCTGCGCGAGCTGCGACGCCAACCACGGCGCGTTCCAGACGAGTTTCATCAAGCCCTACCCCACACGGTCGCCATGGCCCGGGACCAGTTCGACCGCAAGACCGTCCATCTCGACGAAGTCGTCCAGGACTGCATGATCATGCCGATGGCCGCCAAGCCGCTGCCTTGGGACTCCAAGGAGCTGGCCGCCTTGACGGCCTACCCCGCGTCGCTGCAAAAAACCTTCAAACCATCCAAGTAACCTCCAAGGAGATTCCCATGAAGTTCGCCCAGGCCACCGCCATCCTCGCCCTGACCGCCGTCGCATCGATCGCCGCGGCCGGCGAGATCAAGCACTACACCCAAGCCGAGTTCGACAAGCTCACCCACGACGGCAAGCCTGTCGTGGTCAACGTCAGCGCCACCTGGTGCCCGACCTGCAAGGCCCAGAAGCCCATCGTCGAGAGCCTCATGAAGCAGCCCGCCTACAAGGACGTCACCGTGCTGGCCGTGGACTTCGACTCCGAGAAGCCCACGCTGCGCAAGTTCAAGGTGTCCATGCAGAGCACCCTGGTCGCGTTCAAGGGCACGAAGGAAGTGGGCCGCTCGACCGGCGACACGACGCCCGAAGGCATCGAGGGCTTGATCAGGAAGACGGTCCAGTGATGGAATTCGGGCTCGGCTCCTACGGCTTCGGGTTCCTGGCGGGAGTGCTCTCGACGCTCTCGCCCTGCGTGCTGCCCATCATCCCCGTCCTGCTGGGGACCGCGGCCAACACCCACCCGCGCGCGCCGCTGGCCCTGGCCGGCGGGCTTGCCCTCTCCTACGCCGTGATCGGCTCGGGCCTGGCGTGGGTGGGATCCGCCCTGAACATCGACCCGGGTATCTTCCGCGGCATCGGAGCGGCGATCCTGGGCCTTCTGGGCCTCGTGCTGGTCTCAGGCCAACTCCAGCAGCGCTTCGCCTCGGCCACCTCCGGCATCGGCAACGCGGGGCACCACCTCATTTCCCGCATGAGCCTCGACGGGCTCAAGGGCCAGTTCGCGATCGGGCTCGCGCTCGGGGTGGCGTGGAGCCCCTGCGTCGGGCCGACGCTGGGCGCCGCCGTCGTGCTTGCGAGCCAGGGCTCCCAGCTCCCCCAGGTGGCCCTGATGATGGGCGTCTTTGGCATCGGCGCCGCGCTTCCCGTCGTGGCGCTGGCCTACGTGGGCCGCGGAATGATGGCGCGGATGCGCGGCAGCCTCGTGCAGGCGGGCAAGGTCGGCAAGACGCTCATGGGCGTCATCATGATTGCCTTGGCCGCGATGATCCTGTCCGGGGCGGACAAGCCGATGGAAACCTGGCTGGTGGATCATTCACCGGCCTGGCTCACGCAATTGACCACTCGTTTCTAACCCTGATTCTCTAGGATCATTATGGCCATCAAAGCAGCAACCTTCGACACGGGCGGCACCGTCCTGGACTGGCATTCGGGCATTCGCGACGCACTGGCCGAGGCGGGGCGCGCGCATGGCATGGATCGCGACTGGGGCGCGCTGGCCAACCAGTATCGACGCCTGGCGATGAAGGGCATCGTCGGCCAAGCGCAACCCGCGTTCAACATGGACGATGTCCACGTTCGCGCGCTGGACGAGCTCCTCGAGGCCCAGGGCCTGGCCATGTTCTCGCCGGCTGACCGGGTCCGGATCGCGACCGCCTGGCACAGGCTTTCGACCTGGCGAGATTTCGCCGCACCCTTGCGCGAGATTCGCAAGAGCATCCCCGCGGTCTCCTTCACCATGCTTCCGCTGTCGCTGGTGGTGGATGTGTCGCGGCGCAACGGCATCGACTGGGACGCCGTCATCTCCTGCGAAGCCATCGGCTACTACAAGCCCGACCCCAGGGCCTATCGGCAAGCGGCCAGGTGGCTCGCGATGGAGCCTTGCGACATCCTGATGGTGGCTTGCCACAACTTCGACCTCAACGCGGCGCGCGCGTGCGGCTTCAAGACCGCCTTCGTCCGCAGGCCCGAAGAGTGGGGTTGCGAGCCCCCGCCGGACCCGACTCCGCATCCCGATTGCGACTACGTCTTCGACACATTTGACGAGCTTGCCGAGGCTGTGCGCGCCATCGCGCCCCCGAAAGCAAAGCCCGGTCCGTCTTGACAAATTGCCTGAAGACAAGTTTGCTGACCTCCAACCCATCCAAAGGAAATCCAATGACGGTCATTGAGAGCGCAGCCAAGCATGCGACGCGAGCCGCCTGAGGGAACCGCTCTCGTGAGCGACCCCTTGGACCGGCTCCTCTCGCAGTTCGCTCTGCGCGCGGGGGTGTTCTACACGGGCAACATCTGCGGCCTGCACGATTTCGAGCGCGACGAGCAGCGGGGCCACCTGCATGTGGTCAGGCGCGGCCCGGTCAAGCTGGCGAACGCGGGAAAGGCCGACGTATTCATCGAGCGGCCCTCGCTGATTTACCTGCCGCGCCCCGAGCGGCACCGCCTGGTGGCCAACGAGCGCGAAGGCGCCGACGTCGTCTGCGCCACGGTGCTGACCGGCGCGGGAGGGCGCAACCCGATCTCCGACGCTCTTCCCGACCTTGTGCTCATTGAGCTCGGCAACTTCCCCGGGATCGAGCCGATCCTGGACCTGATGTTCTCCGAAGCGTTCGGCGCGGGCAGCGGTCGCCAAGCCGTGCTCGACCGGCTCTGCGAAGTGCTGACGATTCGCATGCTGAGGCATTGCATTGAACGGGGGAAAATATCGGGCGGCGCTCTCGCGGGATTGGCCGACCCCAGGCTTGCCAAGGCCCTGGACGCCATTCATCAGAGCCCCTCGCAGGCTTGGGACTTGTTGTCCCTGGCAACCCAAGCCGGCATGTCGCGGGCGCGGTTCGCCGAGCACTTCCGGATCGTCACCGGCGCCACGCCCGCCGATTACCTCTCGTCCTGGCGGCTGATGCTCGCGCAGCGCTTGTTGTCCAAAGGCGTTCCCGCCAAGGCCGCAGCCTTGGATGTCGGCTACGGGAGTTCCAGCGCCCTGCATCGCGCCTTTTTGCGCAAGTTCGGCCAATCGCCTTCGGAGTGGCTCAAACAGCGTGTGATGGCGGACTGACGCGGCTGAGGTGGTTCGGCGGAACGGCCGGGCATCCGATCGAGACGCTCGGTCAACGTAGTTGACCCATCTCCTTCTAGGATAAGTCGAGTCCATCGCGAACCCCTCTGCGATGGCCCACCATCCCCAGGAGAAAACCGATGGCCTATCTCAAGACGCTGACTTCCGTCGTCCATGCCCAAGCGCAAGGACCCCAAAAGGAGATCCTCGACACCGCCCTCAAGCAGGTCGGCTTCATCCCCAACATGTATGCCAACATGGCGAATGCCCCGGCCGTCCTGGACACCTACCTGAGCGGCTACGGCAAGTTCAGGGGCGAGTCGGGCTTCACGCCGGCCGAGCAGGAGGTCGTGTTCCTCGCCGTGAGCCTGGTCAACGGCTGCGCCTACTGTGCTGCCGCGCACAGCATGATTGCCGACAAGGTCTCCGGCGTCCCCGGCCCGGTCCTGGAAGCGATCCGCCAAGGCCAGCCGATCCCCGACGCCAGGCTCACCGCCCTGTTCGAGCTGACCCAGGAGATGGTTCGCACGAATGGCACGCCGTCGCGCGCCAGGCTCGACGCGTTCCTGCAAGCGGGCTTTTCCGAGAACCAGATCCTCTACATCGTCCTGGCCGTGGCCGTGAAGGTCCTGAGCAACTATTCCAACCACGCCTTCGGCACGCAGGTCGACGAGCGCTTCGCCGCTTACCAGCTCGCCTGAGCGCCCGGCCGGCCCCTGCCCCGTCCGAAAAAGGCGGGGCCCTCGACGAGAACGCCCCCGCGATCAAGAGCCGGCTGCATCGCGCGCGGGAATTGGTGCGGGAGTATCTTCTGGGGGGAGGCGGCGAACCCGCCGCGCAACCGAAGATCAAGGCCGGGGGCAAGGCATGAGTTGGCCTGCCATCGCAATCCTCGCCGCCGTTGCCCTACTCGCTTCCGGGCAGGCGCTGATGTGGTTTCGCGCAAAGCGAAGCGTTGGCCGGCCCGCGCACGACACCTGCGCAATCGACGGCCCAGCCTCGGGGGATTCGCGGCGGCTGTATTACTTCTTCTCGGAGAGCTGCAGGCCTTGCCGGGCGATGAAGCCGGCGGTCGAAAAGCTGCGCGAGACCCATCGCAACCGGATCCCCGTCGACATTGCGCAGCGCATCGATCTGGCCAGGAAATTCGCAGTCACCGGAACGCCCAGCTTTGTTGGGGTTGAGGGAGACACCGTCCAGGAGGTTCTGCTCGGGGGCCAGACCGAACGAAAACTTTCGCGGCTGCTCAGCGGCGAAGACGGCGTAGCATGAGCGACCACATGCAAACTCGCTCCGTCCTCACGTGCCCTTTGTGCGGCCACCAAGCCGAGCTGGAAATGCCCGTCGACGCTTGCCAGTTCTTCCATGAATGCGGCGCGTGCCACTCTGTCCTTCGGCCTCTTCCTGGCGATTGCTGCGTCTTTTGCAGCTACGGGTCGGTCAAGTGCCCTCCGATGCAACCCCCAGAGACAGGCGGGCCCGCGGGGGCTGGCGGCGGCTGCGGTTGAGCTCCCGCGGCGCGAAGCGCCGCTCGACTCCGACGGGCAGGCCACTAGGCTGCGGCGTCTGGCCCGCATGGTGACCGCCCGAAAGGAGGGGAAGTGCGTCCACTACCACTTGGTCGGGCCAGACATAGCCTCCCTGTGGGTCGCGATGCGCGAAGCCGCCGAAGAGCATCTAGTGGAGCTGCGCGCAGCCGTGGAAGGCTTCTCGGCGGCTCCAAACACGCTCGAAGGCCGCAGCCGCGAGGAGCTGATTGGACAAGCCGAGCGCGGGGAGGTCGTCCTGATCGATGTGCGCCCGCGCTCGGAGTTCGAGGCGGCCCACTTGCCGTTCGCCAGGTCCATGCCGCTTGAAGAAGTCGCGGCCCGAATCGCAGAGCTGTCCTCGCGCCATTGGAGGCTTCGGCACTCGTCCCCGCGCAGCCCCCTGAGCAGAGGTCCCCGGCCATGCCGAGCGTGAGTTCAAAGACCTCGATCTCGTCGGCGATGCGGTTGGGGTTGGTCCCATGCTTGACGGCCAATGCGGCCTTCTCGCCAGCATTGTCCCTCGCCTTGACAAGCGGCATGGGTATTCCGGGTCCCCGTTGACCCCAGGCTAGCTCCATATCGATCTTGAGTTGCTGGCCTCGGACCATCTTCTCGACCACCTCTACCGATGCCCTGGCCCCACCCGGACAGTGAATCCGGGCGGAGCCTTTCGGCTGGTGTCATAGACGAGATAATCAGGACCATCGGTCGGCTGCCACTGTTCGAATTTCAACCCAGCCTTGGGCCTCTTCATCAGAGACGCCTTCTGACAAGGTCTTCGGTCAGTTCAAGCTTCATGGCATCCCTTTCAGGGAGCTTGGCGGTTGAGCTCGGCTGCTCCCGCCAGGGTTGCCCCGATGCGGGGGTGCAATGAGAACTTGGCGGCAAACTTGACAGATCCACGTGGCTTGTTAGAGGCGCAACGCAGGACAACATGGCTTGATAGGAAAAGATGGACTTACCCTCTGAAAACATGGAAGAAAAGGCAGTTTCCCAGAGGGGAAGGCCCAGGCTTGCGAGCGATCTGAGCGGTCACACCCCCATGATGGCCCAGTACCTGTCCCTCAAGGCCGGGTACCCCGACACGCTGCTGTTTTACCGCATGGGCGATTTCTACGAGGTCTTCTGGCAAGACGCCGAGAAGGCCGCACGCCTGCTCGACATCACGCTCACGCAGCGCGGCCAATCGGGCGGCCAGCCGGTGACCATGGCGGGCGTGCCCTTCCATGCGCTGGAAAACTACCTGGCCCGGCTGATCAGGATGGGCGAGTCGGTGGCCATTGCCGAGCAGGTGGGCGAGGTGGGCGCGGCCAAGGGGCCGGTGGAGCGCAAGGTGGTGCGCGTGGTCACCCCCGGCACGCTGACCGACACCGAGCTGCTGTCTGACAAATCCGAATCGCTGCTGCTGGCCGTGCACCAGGCGCCGCGCGCGCGCTGCGGGCTGGCGTGGCTGAGCGTGACGCAGGGCCGCGTCTTCCTGGCCGAATGCGCGCACGACGAACTGGGCGCCTGGCTGGCCCGCATTGCGCCCAGCGAACTGATCTACAGCGCCGGCGTGACCGAGCGGTTTGAACAGCAACTGCAGGTGCTGCGCCAGGGGGGTGCCTTCACCTGCCCCATGAGCCCCCGGCCGGACTGGCAGTTTGACAGCGCTTTGGGTGAACGCAAGCTGCTCGAACACCTGGGCGCCGCCAGCCTGCAGGCCTGGAGCGCGCAGGACCTGGCCCAGGCCCATGCCGCCGCTGCTGCGCTGCTGCAATACGCCGAACACACCCAGGGCCGCACGCTCACGCATGTGCACAGCGTGCAGGTGCAGCGCGGCGACGACCTGATCGACCTGCCCGCCAGCACGCGCCGCAACCTCGAACTCGTCAAGACCCTGCGCGGCGAGGACGCGCCCACGCTGTTCTCGCTGATCGACACCTGCATGACCGGCATGGGCAGCCGCCTGCTCAAGACCTGGCTGCTGGAGCCGCAGCGCGACCGCGCCGAAGCCCGCCAGCGCCTGGCCGCCACCACCGCGCTGCGCGGCGACGGCAGCGCCACCCATGCGCCCTGGCAGGCCCTGCGCGAACAGCTCAAGGGCGTGAGCGACGTGGAACGCATCACCGCCCGCACCGCCCTGCGCCAGGTGCGCCCGCGCGAACTGGTGGGTTTGGGCAAAACGCTACAGAAAGCAGCGCTTCTGGCGCAGAATGGGCGAGCACCAGAGCCTTATCTGGCCCAAATTTTCAGCCACCTGCAACCGCCCGCGGGCTGCACGGAGCTGCTGCGCCGCGCCATCGACGAGGAACCCGCCGCGCTGGTGCGCGACGGCGGCGTGATCGCCAGCGGCTTCGATGCCGAGCTGGACGAACTGCGCGCCATCCAGAGCAACTGCGACACCTTCCTGCTCGACCTGGAAACGCGCGAGAAGGCCCGCACCGGTATTCCCAATTTGCGCGTGCAGTTCAACAAGGTGCACGGCTTTTATATCGAGGTCACTGGCAGCCACCTCGACAAGGTGCCCGACGACTACCGCCGCCGCCAGACGCTGAAGAACGCCGAGCGCTTCATCACGCCCGAGCTCAAGGCGTTTGAAGACAAGGCCCTGTCGGCCAACGAGCGCGCGCTGGCGCGCGAAAAATGGCTGTACGAGCAGGTGCTGGACCAGCTCCAGCCCCACATCCCGCAGCTCACCCGCCTGGCGCATGCGCTGGCCACGCTCGATGTGCTGTGCGCGCTGGCCGAGCGCTCGCTCACGCTGAACTGGTGCGCCCCGCAGTTCGTGCCCGAGCCCTGCATCGAGATCGAGGCCGGCCGCCACCCCGTGGTCGAGGCGCGCCTGGCCGAGACATCGAGCGGCGCCTTCATCGCCAACCACACGCGCCTGAACGCCAACACCCGCATGCAGGTCATCACCGGCCCCAACATGGGCGGCAAATCGACCTACATGCGGCAGGTGGCGCTGATAGCTCTGCTGGCCAGCATGGGCAGCCATGTGCCCGCCGCGAGCTGCCGCCTGGGGCCGATTGACGCCATCCACACGCGCATTGGCGCGGCCGACGACCTGGCCAACGCGCAGTCCACCTTCATGCTGGAGATGACCGAGGCCGCGCAGATACTGCACGCCGCCACGCCCCACAGCCTGGTGCTGATGGACGAGATCGGCCGCGGCACCAGCACGTTTGACGGCCTGGCCCTGGCCAGCGGCATTGCCACCCACCTGCACGACAAGACCCGCGCCTTCACGCTGTTCGCCACGCACTACTTCGAGCTGACCGAGTTGCCCGCCAAGGCCCGCCATGCCATCAACATGCATGTGGCCGCCGCCGAGGCCGGCACCGACATCGTGTTGCTGCACGAACTGCAGCCCGGCCCGGCCAGCCGCAGCTACGGCATCCAGGTGGCCAAACTGGCCGGCGTGCCCGCCCCGGTGCTGCACCATGCGCGCCATGCGTTGGCCGCGCTGGAGGAGCGGGCGGGCGAAGACGAATTGCAGGTGGACCTGTTCGCCACCCCCGCTGCCCCCGAAAGCGCTGGCGCCAGCCCGGTCGAAGCGGCCCTGGCCGGCATCCACCCCGACCAGCTCAGCCCGCGCGAGGCGCTGGATGCGCTGTACCAGCTTAAAAAGCTGGCGGGGCAGTGATGCACGGCACAAGCGCTAGGAGTCGCCTGCAAAGACGGATTCAAATCGCCGTGCAACGATTACGATATATACGCCATTAGCTATATATTAAATAGCATTCGTTCACCATCTTTTCGTCGGCGGCAGCGGTGGTTCAGGCGCGTTGCTGCGCGGCACTACACTCGGTGCCTTTCCTCTTTCTCGCACTCCCATGACGTATTGCGTCGCCATCAAACTCAATGCCGGGCTGGTGTTCCTGTCCGATTCACGCACCAACGCCGGACTGGACCAGATCAGCTCTTTTCGCAAGATGATGGTCTATGAAAAGGCAGGCGATCGCTTCATGGTGCTGCTGTCGGCGGGCAACCTGAGCATTTCGCAGTCGGTGCGCGAGATCTTGCAGACCACGCAGATCAAGGATGACGCAGACGGCGAGTCCGTCACCATCTGGAACGCCAAGAGCATGTTCGACGCCGCCCGCGTGCTGGGCGCCGCCGTGCGCCATGTGCACGAGCGCGATGGCGCGGCGCTCAAGCGTTCGGGGGTGGACTTCAACGTATCGATGGTGTTTGGCGGTCAGATCCAGGGCGAGGGCATGCGCCTGTTCCAGGTGTATTCGGCGGGCAACTTCATTGAATCGACCGCCGAGACGCCGTATTTCCAGGTGGGCGAGTCGAAATATGGCAAGCCGGTGCTCGACCGCGTGCTGACGCCCGAAACGCCGCTGGACGAGGCTGCCAAGTGCGCACTGGTGTCGATGGACAGCACGCTCAAGTCCAACCTCTCGGTGGGCCTGCCCATGGACCTGGTGGTGTACGAGGCCGACCGGCTCACCACCGACAAGATCGTGTGCATTGACGAGCACAACCCCTACTTTCGCATGCTGCATGACAGCTGGGGGCAGAAGCTGCGCGCGGTGTTCGACAGCATCGAGGACCCGGCCTGGGATGGCCGCTCGACCGCTACCCCCATTCTGGTGAACCCGGCGCGCAGCAGGCCGCTCAAGAAGATCACCAACTTCCGCGAAAAGCTGATCTGATTCCATTTCTGAACCATCCGAGCCGTTGTTGCTTCGCGCACGCGAATGCTCTGGAAACGGAATGAGCCCCCCAGGCAACAGGCACCCCCCATTCAGCACCTGGATTGATCGATGACCAAGATCGTTTTTTCGCACGGCAACAGCTTTCCGGCCGGCACCTACGGGGTGCTTTTCGAGCACCTGCGCCAGCGCGGTTTCGAGGTGGCCGCCATCGACCGCTTTGGCCACGATGCGCAATACCCGGTTACCAGCAACTGGCCGCACCTGGTGCAGCAGCTGGCCGACTTTGCGGCGCAGCAGATGGAAGCAGCGGGCGAGCCGGTGTATCTGGTGGGGCATTCGCTGGGCGGCATCCTGAGCGTGATGGCGGCGGCGCAGCACCCCGCATTGGCGCGCGGCGTGTTGATGCTTGACTCCCCGCTGATCAGCGGCTGGCGTGCCACCACCGTGGGCGTGGCCAAGCGCACCCAGGTCGTGGGCGCCGTGTCGCCCGGCCGCGTGAGCCGGCAGCGCCGCATGAGCTGGGCCAGCACCGAAGAGGCGCTGGAGCACTTTCGCAAGAAAAAGGTATTTGCGCACTGGGACCCGCAGGTGCTGCAGGACTATGTCACCCACGGCCTGCACGACGAGGACGGACACCGGGTGCTGGGCTTTGACCGCGCGGTGGAAACCGCCATTTACAACACCTTGCCGCACAACCTGGACCGCCTGCTGCGCCGCCACCCGCTGCACTGCCCGGCCGCCTTCATCGGCGGGCGCGCCTCGGTGGAGATGCGCCAGGTGGGCATGGCGCTGACGCAGCGCGTGACGCAGGGACGCATCATGATGCTCGACGGCAGCCACCTGTTTCCGATGGAGCAACCGCTGGCCACCGCCGCCGCCATCGAGGCGGCCTTGCTGAACCTGGCGGCGCTGCCGGCGGCAGGGCGCTGAACAGCCTTGCGCCCGGCTGACGGCGGGCCAGACAGGCGCACCGGGCGTGACGCGGTCAAACATCTGCGCTCCGCCGGGGCAGGCGCGGGCAGCTTTTTTGCCAGCTGCGCCGGGGCGAGCCGGCTACACGGCGATACAGAACAATGGCTATCGCGCCCAGCCTTGTTTTCGCCCGAGGCACGAACCCGCGTGCCTTCCGCGCCGCCAGGCTTCGCTCAACGGCAGCAGCGGTAGGCCAGCCCCAGCGAAGCGCTGTAGCCGGTGGGCCGCACGGTGAGGGGGCTGCGGCGGGCGTCGGACTGCACTTGCGAGACACCCACGCCACCCCACACCACCCAATGGCGATTGAGCGCCGTCATCACATCCACGCCCAGATCCACGCTGTAGAGGCCGCCACCGGGCTCGTACGCGGGCAGCCGGGCAGCCCCGGCGCCACCCGCGACGGCAGGCACGCCAAACCGGGAGCGCAGGTAGGTGCGGTCGCCAAAACTGGCGCCAGCCCCAAAAACCACCCGGGTCTGCTGCGTGACGGGCAGGGTGTAGGAAACGCTGGTGTTCAGTTGCGCCCCGCCGGAGCGCCCCAGGATGTCTTGCGACAACCCGGCACCCACCGACCACCGGGGCGTGACGGCATAGCCCGCGCTGAGACGGGCGCGCACGGTGGAGCGCACCTCGGGCAAGCCGGCCAGCAGCGGCGAATCACTGCCTTTGCGGCCACTGTCCAGGCGCAGCGATGCACTCAGGTTGAACCGGTCGCTTTCGGCCAGGATGGCGGTGGCACCCGATTCGCGCTGCTCCAGCCCATGGCCCATGAGCGTGCTGCCGCGCGAGGTGCTCAGGCGAAACCGCCCGTATTCCAGCGCCCAGGCCGGGCGCAGATGGGTGGACCGCTCACTGCCGCCGGCATAGTCCGGGCTGTTGCTCACGATGGCACCCAGCACGTAGTTGAGCTTGGGGGGAGCGCCCGCCTCGGCGGCGGGTGGTGTTTCCTGGGCCATGGCGGGCAGGCCAGCACCCAGGCTCGACAGCACGGCAGTGCAGCCCCAAAGGCCCCGAAGAATGCGCGGCAGGTAAGTCATGGCGCCATTATCAGCCGGCCCACTGCACTAAGCCAGTCCATGCCGAAATCAGCACCACCACGCCAAACGCGATGCGGTAATACGCAAACGGCACGAAGCTGTGGGTGCTGATGTAGCGCAGCAGCCAGCGCACGCACAGCCAGGCGCTGATGAAGGAAAACACCAGGCCCACGGCGAACATCGGAATGTCGGCCACCGACAGCAGGGCGCGTTCCTTGTACAGGCTGTACGCCCCCGCGCCGATCAGCGTGGGAATGGCCAGAAAAAACGAGAAATCCGTGGCGGCCTTGCGCGACAGTCCCAGCAGCATGCCGCCGATGATGGTGGCGCCGCTGCGGCTGGTGCCCGGCACCATGGCCAGGCACTGCACCAGGCCCACCTTCACGGCGTCCCACGCCGTCATGTCCTCCACCTCGTGGATGCGGGTGGCCGCGGCGGGGCGGCGTTCGGCCCACAGGATGATGAAGCCGCCAATGATGAAGGTGCTGGCCACCACCACGGGGGTGAACAGATGGGCCTTGATGGCCTTGCCAAACAGCAGCCCCAGCACCACCGCCGGCACAAAGGCAATCAGCACATTGAGCGCAAAACGCTGTGCCTGCCGCTCGGTGGGCAGGGCCGCCAGCGTGGCGCGGATCTTTTGCCAGTACACCAGGATGACGGCAAAGATGGCGCCCGTCTGGATGGCAATGTCGAACACCTTGGCCTTGGCGTCGTCAAAGCCCAGCAGCGACCCCGCAAGAATCAGGTGGCCGGTGGAGGAGATGGGAAGAAACTCGGTCAGTCCTTCGACCACGCCCATGATGGCGGCCTTGACCAGCAAAACAATGTCCACGCGTGCGTCCTTCAAGCCCTTGGGGCTGGCAAAAGGGCGAATTATCCTCTGCCGGCGCGCTGCCGCCGGCACGGGTGCAACGGCATTCCGGGTCCCGCGGAGGAGTTTCTTCGTCCCACAGCGCTGCCTGCGGATTTCCAGAATTACCTTGCCAAAATGGACTGCAGCGATTTACCAATATGCGCCGACAGCTATTTTTGGAAGCCACCATGGCATCCCGCTTTACCACCCGCTGGCCCCAGGCGCCACTGGTAAGATCGGTCGCGGGTGTACGCGCCAGCAGGTGCGACAGGTTCATGCGCTGGTCGGGCCGCCACGCGTTTTTTTTGTGACCGCACACACATGACACCCACCACCCTCCAATGGATTGCCGCCGCCCTGTTCGGCATTGCCCTGCTCCATACCTTTACCGTCAAGCATTTCGAGCGGCTCTCGCACCGCTTTCCGCGCCACGCAGGCCTGTTCCATCTGCTGGGCGAGGTGGAGGTGGTGTTTGGCTTCTGGGCCATGGTACTGATCATCGTCATGGCGCTGGTGGATGGCGGCGGGCAGGCGCTGCAATATGCCGAGTCGCGCAACTACACCGAACCCCTGTTCGTCTTCGTGGTGATGGTGATTGCCGCCTCGAGCCCGGTGCTGCGCACCGTGGTGGCCCTGGTGGACGCCACGGCCCGCCTCATGCCCTTGCCCACCCCCATGGCCACCGCCTGGCTGGGGCTCTCCGCCGTACCGCTGCTGGGTTCACTCATCACCGAACCGGCCGCCATGACCATTGCCGCCCTCATGCTGGCGCCGCAGATTTTTCGCAACTCGGTGCCCGAAGGCCACAAGTACCTGGCGCTGGGGGTGCTGTTCGTGAATGTGTCCATCGGCGGCACGCTCACCTCGTATGCCGCACCACCGGTGCTGATGGTGGCCGCCACCTGGCAATGGGACAGCACCTTCATGCTGGCCACCTTCGGCTGGAAGGCAGCGCTGGCGGTGCTGGTCAACGCCACGGTCTGCACCTTCTTGCTGCGCAAGCACCTGCCCGACACCCACGCTCTGGCAACCGACCAGCAGGCCTGCGCACCCTTTTCCGCCACGGTGGCGGCCGTGCACCTGGCATTGCTGGCCGGTGTGGTGCTGTTCGCGCACCACCCGGTGGTTTTTCTGGCGCTTTTTCTGCTGTTTCTGGCCTTCACGCAGGCCTATGAACGCCACCAGAGCCCGCTCATCCTGAAAGAAGCACTGCTGGTGGGCTTCTTCCTGGCGGGTCTGGTGGTGCTGGGCGGCATGCAGCAGTGGTGGCTGCAACCCATCGTCTCCAGCCTGCAGCCGCTGGCCCTGTTCGCGGGCGCCCTCGGCCTGACGGCCATCACCGACAACGCAGCGCTGACCTACCTGGGCTCGCTGATCGAAGGCATTTCCGACCCCGCCAAATACATGCTGGTGGCGGGGGCCGTGGCCGGAGGCGGCCTCACGGTGATTGCCAACGCGCCCAACCCGGCCGGTATCGCCCTGCTCAAGCGCGGCTTTGCCGATGAAACCATTGGCGCTGGCGGACTGCTGCTGGGAGCGCTGGGGCCTACGGCCGTGGTGGCAATGGCTTTTTTGGTGCTCTGAAACACCCTGCTGCAAGCACCCGTACGAAGTGGCTGGCGGGGCGCGTTGAATTCCCCAGGGGGTCGGCGCAGGGGGGCCGATGCCGCCCCCTCGCGGTTCAACGCACCATGCAGGGCATCTTGTGGTTGAACTTCCAGCCGGGGATCAGGTGCTGCATGGCTGCGGCGTCGTCCCGGGCACCCAGGCCGTGCTGCAGGTACAGCTGGTGGGCCTTCTGCACGGCGTCCATGTCCAGCGCGACACCGAGGCCGGGCTTTGCCGGCACCTCGACATAGCCGTCCCGGATCTGCAGTGGCTCCTTGGTGAGGAACTGGCCGTCCTGCCAGATCCAGTGGGTGTCGATGGCGGTGACCTTGCCCGGGGCGGCGGCGGCACAGTGCGTGAACATGGCCAGCGAGACGTCGAAGTGGTTGTTCGAGTGCGAGCCCCAGGTCAGGTCATACATCTGGCACAGCTGCGCCACGCGCACCGATCCCTGCAGCGTCCAGAAATGCGGGTCGGCCAGAGGAATGTCGACCGACTGCAGCTGGATGCTGTGGGCCATCTCGCGCCAGTCGGTAGCGACCATGTTGGTGGCGGTGGGCAGGCCGGTGGCACGGCGGAACTCGGCCATCACCTCGCGGCCCGAAAACACACCCTCGCCGCCGCAGGGGTCTTCGGCATAGGCGATCACGTTGTGCATGTTGCGCATCAGGCGCACCGCATCCTTGAGCAGCCAGCCGCCATTGGGGTCGAGGGTGATGCGAGCCTGCGGAAACCGCTCGTGCAGGGCCGTGACGGCCTCGATCTCGTCTTCGCCGCGCAGCACGCCGCCCTTGAGCTTGAAATCCTGGAACCCGTAGCGCGCCTGGGCCGCCTCGGCCAGCCGCACCACGGCTTCGGGGGTCATGGCCTCTTCGTGGCGCAGACGCAGCCAGTCGTCAGCGGCGCCGGGCTCGCTGCGATAGTCCAGGCCGGTCTTGCGGCGATCGGCGATGTAGAAGAGGTAGCCCAGCATCTGCACGCGATCGCGCTGCTGCCCTTCGCCCAGGAGCGCCGCCACTGGCACATCCAGGTGCTGGCCCAGCAGGTCCAGCAAGGCACTCTCGACGGCCGTGACCGCGTGGATGGTGATCCGCAGATCAAAGGTCTGCAGGCCACGCCCGCCGCTGTCGCGGTCGGCAAAGCGCTTGCGCATGGCGTTGAGCAGCCGGTTGTAGTCGCCGACGGGCTGCCCTTCGATCAGGGTGCGGGCATCTTCCAGGGTTTGCCGGATCTTTTCGCCCCCGGGCACCTCCCCCACGCCGGTGTGGCCGCTGGAGTCCGTCAGGATCACCAGGTTGCGCGTGAAGAAAGGGCCGTGGGCGCCGCTGAGGTTGAGCAGCATGCTGTCGCGGCCCGCGACGGGGACCACCTGCATGCGGGTCACGATGGGGGTTGGATGGGGTGTGGGCATGGATACAACAAAGCGAAAAGTCAACAGACATCGTACAACTAAACGACACCCAAACTTCCAAGGGAAAACCCTTGAAATCCCATCCTGGCCTGCTCAGCGGCTCCCGGCCTCGCTGCGCCGGTGCCGGTCCCGGCTGTTGGACAGATGGGTGCGCATCGCCGCGCGTGCTGCCTCAAAATCCTGCGCTGCAATCGCGTTGTAAATGCTCTCGTGCTCCTGGTTGACGCCGCGCAGATAAGCCACACGCTCAGGCTGCGCCATGGCGGGCGCTTCCAGCCGGGTGCGCGGTATGACACCCAGCCCGAGGGACTTCATGAGGTCCAGAAAATGGTGATTCTGGGTGGCGCGGGCGATTTCCTGGTGGAACTGCAGGTCGGCGCTGGCCGCATCGCGGCCCTCTTCCATGGCCGCCGTGAAAGCCGACAGCGCACCGCGCATCTCGCGCAGGTTGTCCTCGCTGCGCCGTATGGCCGCCAGGGCTGCGGCTTCGGTCTCGACGCTGATGCGAAATTCCAGCAGGGCAATGACGTCGCGCAAGGTTCCCAGCTGATCGGGGCTGACACGAAATGACGGCCCGCTGTCCTGGGCCAGCACGAAAGTGCCGATGCCGTGGCGGGTTTCGACCAGCCCGGCCGCCTGCAGGCGCGAGATGGCCTCGCGCACCACGGTGCGGCTCACGCCGAAGGCTTCCATGAAGGAAGCCTCGGTAGGGAGTTTGCTGCCGGCGGGCAGCACCCCGCCCCGAATGTCCTGGGTGAGCTTTTCCACCACTTCGATGGCGAGACTGCGCGGCTTGCGGCGAGGCAGGAGGGGAAGATTCATAGGGTATTCCCTAGCTTCATGAATGCCGTGATCACGTAATAATCCGATCCAACTTGTACGACATCTGATAACGTATATCAATGTCAGGTTTGACTGTAACACGCAGACCCATCGAAATGGCGCTCCTGCAACAGATCGCCCTCAAGTCGCTTTCACCCGTTATTGAGCCCCTTCCACAGGAACCGCCCCGATGAATCCCCAAGACCTCAAGCAAATCATGTCCAGCGGCCTGCTGTCCTTCCCGCTGACGGACTTCGACGCCAACGGCGACTTCAACCCCAAGGGCTATGCCGCACGGCTTGAATGGCTGGCGCCCTACGGCGCATCCGCTCTCTTTGCCGCGGGCGGCACGGGCGAATTCTTTTCCCTGACGGGCAGCGAATATGCGCAGGTCATCAAGACCGCGGTACAGACCTGCCGTGGCAAGGTGCCCATCATTGCAGGCGCGGGCGGCCCCACGCGCTTTGCGATCCAGTGCGCGCAAGAAGCCGAGCGCCAGGGCGCGCATGGCGTTCTGCTGCTGCCCCACTACCTGACCGAAGCCAGCCAGGAAGGCCTGATCAACCATGTCGAGCAGGTCTGCAAGAGCGTGAAGTTCGGTGTGATCGTCTACAACCGCAGCGTCAGCAAGCTGACCCCCGAGTCCCTGGCCATTCTGGCCGACCGCTGCCCCAACCTGGTGGGTTTCAAGGATGGCGTGGGCAACATCGAACTGATGAGCGCCATCTTCACGAAGATGGGCCACCGCTTCTCGTACCTGGGTGGATTGCCGACGGCGGAGGTGTATGCCGCTGCCTACAAGGCGCTGGGCACGCCGGTGTACTCGTCGGCGGTCTTCAACTTCATCCCCCGCACCGCCATGCAGTTCTATGAAGCAGTGCGCACCGACGACATGGCCACCCAGCACCACCTGCTGCGCGAATTCTTCCATCCGCTGCTCAATATCCGCAACCGCAAGCAGGGCTACGCCGTCTCGATGATCAAGGCAGGCGCCCGCATCGTCGGCCACGATGCCGGACCGGTGCGCGCGCCGCTGTCGGAACTGACGCCCTCCGAGTGCGAAGAACTCGCGGCACTCATCGCCAAGCTGGGCCCCCAGTAAAGCACCTTTTCCATCCAGAGGAGACATCAGATGATCAAGAAGATTCTTTGCACATTCGCATTGGGCGCGCTCGCATCCACGAGCGCCCTCGCATGGCCCACCAAGCCCATCACGCTGCTGGTGCCCTTCCCGCCAGGAGGCTCCACCGACATGATCGCCCGCACCCTGTCGAGCAAGCTGCCCGACAAACTGGGCGGCACGGTGATCGTCGAGAACAAGCCCGGTGCCACCGGCACCATCGGCGCAGCGCAGGTGGCACGCAGCCCGGCCGACGGCCACACCTTGCTGGTGGCGTCGCTGGGCCCGTTCGTGATTGCACCGCACCTGATCAAGGTGCCCTATGACGCCCTGAAGGACCTGGACCCCATCACCGTGGCGGTGCAGGCCCCGAATGTGCTGGTGGTACCGGCAGCATCCAGGCACAACACGCTGAGCGATGTGATTGCTTTCGTCAAGGCCAATCCGGGCAAGATGACCTTTGCATCCTCGGGCAATGGCAGCAGCGACCACCTGACGGCCGAACTGTTCTGGCAGCAGACCGGCACCAGCGGCATCCATGTGCCCTACCGCGGCGGCGGCCCGGTCATGACCGATCTGCTGGGCAACCAGGTGGATGCTTCGTTCATGAACATCAACACCGCCATGCCGCAGATCCAGGCGGGCAAGCTCAAGGCACTGGCCATCACCAGCGCCCAGCGGTCCACCTTGCTGCCCAACGTGCCCACGCTGGAAGAAAGCGGCATCAAGGATGCGAATGTGTATTCATGGCAGGCCATCGCCGGCCCCAAAGGCCTGCCAGCCGACGTCAAGACGAAGCTCAACACCGCCATCGCCTCGATCCTGAACGAGCCGCAAACCAAGGCCAGGCTGCTGGAACTGGGCTTCGAGATGGTGCTGAACACGCCCGAGCAGTTCGCCAGCTTCCAGGCGGCGGAATACGCTCGCTGGGCAAAGCTCATCGTGGCCCGCAAGATCACCGCGGACTGACGACCTCGACCGCCCGGATCGCGGCGCCCATCGCCAGGGCGCCCAGCGGTTCGGCGGGTTTCCTGCGGCTTGCCTGCACAAGACTCCCCCTTACCCATCCCACCCCATGACCTTTCAGGACACCTCCGCCAGTCAGCTGGACGCCATCGTCAGCGCTGCCAGCCATGCGTTCGCCACGTTCGGCGCCTCGCCGGCGGCCACCCGCGCCACCTTGCTGCGCGGCCTGGCCGACGCACTGGAATCCGAGCGCGCGACGCTGGTGGCGCTGGCCGACCAGGAGACCCACCTCGGCACGGCCCGGCTCAATGGCGAGCTCGATCGCACGGCATTCCAGCTGCGCGGCTTCGCCACCCAGGTCGAACAGGGCGCGGCATTTGCCTTTACCGATGATCCAGCCGTGGCGGGTGCGCCGCCGGTAGGCCACCCGCACCTGGTGCGCGTGCGCGTGCCGCTGGGTCCGGTGGCCATGTTCAGCGCCAGCAACTTTCCCTTTGCCTTTTCGGTGCTGGGCGGTGATACCGCTGCGGCACTGGCGGCCGGGTGCCCGGTCGTGGTCAAGGCACACCGCGGGCATCGCGCCCTGTCGCATGCCGTGGCCGACCTGGCGCGCGGCGTGGTCGCGGCGCAGGGTCTGCCATCCGGCGTGCTGGACATGGTGGACGGCCGCGGCGCGGAAATCGGCGTGGCGCTCGTGCAGCATCCGCTGATCGCGGCCGCCGCCTTCACCGGCTCGGTGCGCGGTGGCCTGGCGCTGGAGAAGGTGGCGCAGTCGCGTCCGCGCCCCATTCCGTTCTTCGGCGAGCTGGGCTCGGTCAACCCGCTCATTGCCCTGCCGTCGGCCCTGGCCGCCAAGGGGGCTGAACTGGCCCAGGGCCTGGCCGGTTCCATCACCCTGGGCTGCGGCCAGTTTTGCACCAGCCCCGGCGTCATCGTCGTGCCGCAGGGCGCGCAAGGTGACGCCTTCGTCGCGCAGCTGGCCGCTGCACTGAAAACCAGCACCCCGCACCACATGCTCACGGCGCAGATGCGCGCGGGTTTCGACGCCGGCCGCACCGCCTGGGCCGCGCAGCCCGGTCTGGCCGTCGTGCTGGGCGAGATGGCCGCCGAAGGGCAGCCCCCGCGCCCCTTCCTGGCGCAGATCGACGCCACCGGTTTCCTCGCCAACCCGGCCTTGCACGAGGAAGTGTTCGGCCCCGCTGCCCTGGTCGTGCGCGTGGCCGGCACGGCGCAGGCAATCGAAGTGCTGCAGGCCGTTGGCGGCTCGCTCACGGTGACGGTCTGGGGTGCCGACGAGCCCTCCGACGAAGTGCTTGCACTGGTGCGCGCCGCCTCGCAGGTGGCCGGGCGGGTCCTGTTCTCGGGGTATCCCACGGGCGTGGCCGTCTCGGCCGGCCAGCAGCATGGCGGGCCCTTCCCCTCCTCCACCCAGCCGGGCAGCACATCGGTGGGCTGGGCGGCGATGGACCGTTTCCTGCGCCCGGTGGCGCTGCAGGATGCGCCGGGCTGGCTGGCCGCGCGGCAGGGCCAGCCCTGCTGACCTGGCGCCACGGCGTGGTCTGGGAATGCGCCGTCCTTTTTTCAGTACCCCCTCAGGAGACAACGATGTTCAAGAAGCACCCTCTGCGCACCCTGTGCGTCCTCGCGCTGGCCGCCACGGCCACATTCACCCAGGCCCAGACCTGGCCCGCCAAGCCCCTCAAGATCGTGGTGCCGTTTCCCGCCGGCGGCACCTCGGACGTGCTGGCCCGCCTGATCGGGCTGAAGCTGTCGGAATCCCTGGGGCAGCCCGTGGTGGTGGACAACAAACCCGGATCGAGCGGCAACCTGGGCGCCGACGCGGTGGCCAAGGCGGCACCCGATGGCTACACCCTGCTGCTGACGGACGTGGGCAACCTCTCCATCGCCCCATCGCTGTACAAGCTGCCGTTCCATCTCGAAACCGACTTCGCGCCGGTGACCATGGTCGCCTACTCCCCCCACCTGCTGGTCACCAGCAACCAGGTGCCCGCCAACACCACCAAGGAGCTCATCGCATGGGCCAAGTCCCAGAAGGGCAAGGTGAACTTTGCCGCCGCTGCGGGCATGGGCTCGGCCACGCACCTGGCCGGCGTTGTGTTTGCGCAGCGTGCCGGCCTGGACTGGGGCTATGTGCCCTACAAGGGCGGCGCCCAGGCGATGACCGACCTGATCGGCGGGCAGGTGGACGTGACCTTCAACGGCATGGTGGCCACCTATCCGCATGTGAAGTCCGGCAAGATCAAGCTGATCGCCGTGTCGAGCGCCAAGCGCAACACGGTGCTGGGCGAGGTGCCCACCGTCGGTGAAACGCTGCCGGGCTTCCTGACGGGCAGCTGGCAGGGCCTTCTGGCGCCCGCCGGAACGCCGCAGCCCGTGGTGGACAGGCTCCATGAGGAAGTCCAGCGCATCCTGGCCATTCCCGAGATCAGGGGCCGCCTGCAGGTGCTGGGCGCCGATCCCTACGACATGTCGCCTTCCAAGTTCAAGGCCTGGTTGGGGTCCGAGGTCAAGTCCATGGCCAAGGTGGTCAAGGACGGCAAGGTGACGCTGGAGTGACGCGTTCGGATGAAAAAACCGGCCCGCCGCCCGCCGCCTCCGAAAACGCAGCCCCCCACGGACAGCCCCTCCGCCATGAAACACCGCATCCTCCAGGCCGGACGCCTGCTGCCAGCGCTCGAAGCGCAACTGGCCGCCGACCATGATCTGCACCGCCTTGCCGACGAGGCCGATCCCGACGCCTTCCTCGCGCGCCACGGCGCCGAATTCACCGGTCTGGTGACCTCGGCCGGTGGCGCCGGCGCCCCGACCGCGCTGATCGCCGCGCTGCCACAGCTGCGCGTGATTTCCAGCTTCGGCGTCGGCCTGGACAAGATCGACCTGGCGGCGGCGCGCGCACGCGCCATCGCCGTCGGCTACACACCCGACGTGCTCAACGACTGCGTGGCCGACACCGCTTTCGCGCTGATGCTCGACGTGGCGCGCCGCACCGCCGAGGCGGACCGCTTCGTGCGCGCCGGACGCTGGGCCGCCGGCGCCACCTTCGGCCTGGGGCGCAAGGTCAGCGGGGCACGCCTGGGCATCGTCGGTCTGGGCCGCATCGGCCAGACCATCGCGCGCCGCGCCAGCGGTTTCGACATGGCGGTGCGCTACCACAGCCGCCGCGCGGTGGCCGGCGTGCCCTGGGCACACGAGCCGGCGCTGGCGGAACTGGCGCGCTGGGCCGACTTCCTGGTCGTCATCACCGCCGGCGGCCCCGCAACCCGGCACCTGATCGACGCGGCCGTGCTCGAAGCCCTGGGGCCGCGCGGCTACCTCATCAACGTGGCGCGCGGCTCCGTGATCGACGAAGCGGCGCTGGTGCGCGCCCTGGCCGAGCGGCGCATCGCCGGCGCGGGCCTGGACGTGTTCGAGCACGAACCGCAGGTGCCGGCCACGCTGCTGGCGCTGGACAACGTGGTGCTGCTGCCGCACATCGCCAGCGCCACCGAAGAGACCCGCCAGGCGATGGCCCGGCGCGTGCTGGACAACCTGGCCCATTTTTATGCCACGGGGCAGCTGATCTCGGCAGCGGCCTGAGAGCCTGTCCCCACCACCCCATGAACACTCCAGACTCCCATCCCCCGGCACCCCACCCGGTGCTGATCCGCATGCACGCGGCGGACAACGTGGCCATCGTCGCCACCGACGGCGGCCTGCCCGCCGGCACCGCCTTGCCAGAAGGCCTGGTCCTGCGCGACAAGGTTCCCCAGGGCCACAAGGTGGCGCTGCGCGACCTGGCAGCGGGCGCGGCGGTCGTGCGCTACAACGTGCCGGTCGGCTATGCCCGGCAGGCCATCCCCGCCGGCAGCTGGGTGCATGAGCGGCTGCTCGACATTCCCGAGGCGCGCGCGCTGCAGGGCCTGCCCATGGCCACCCGGCCGGCCCCGGCGTGGGAGCCGCTCACGGGCCTCACCTTCGAGGGCTATGTGAATGCCGATGGCTCGGTGGGCACGCGCAACCTGCTGGCCATCACCACCACGGTGCAGTGCGTGGCCGGCGTGGTGGGCGTGGCCACCCAGCGCATCCGGGACGAACTGCTGCCCCTGTACCCCCACGTCGACGGCGTGGTGGCGCTGGAGCACACCTATGGCTGCGGCGTGGCCATCGACGCGCCCGGTGCCGAGATCCCGATCCGCACGCTGCGCCACATCAGCCTGAACCCCAATTTCGGGGGCGAGGTGCTGGTGGTCAGCCTGGGCTGCGAGAAGCTGCAACCCGAGCGCCTGCTGCCGCCTGGCAGCATTCCCGTGCGCGACGGGCGCGAGGCCGGCCCCGATGTCGTCTGCCTGCAGCACGAAGCGCATGTGGGCTTCATGTCGATGATCGACGACATCGTGGCCCGTGCCCGCCCCCATCTGGAACGCCTGAATGCCCGCAAGCGCCAGACCGTGCCCGCCAGCGCGCTGGTGGTGGGCGTGCAGTGCGGCGGCAGCGATGCCTTCTCGGGTGTCACGGCCAACCCGGCGGTGGGCCACATGGCAGACCTGCTGGTGCGCGCGGGCGCGACGGTGATGTTCTCCGAGAACACCGAGGTGCGCGATGCCGTCGAGCAACTCACCGCCCGGGCGGCCTCGCCCCAAGTGGCCGAGGACATCGTGCGCGAGCTGGCCTGGTACGACGCCTACCTCGACCGCGGCCGCGTGGACCGCATCGCCAACACCACGCCGGGCAACAAGGCCGGCGGCTTGTCCAACATCGCCGAGAAGGCCATGGGCTCGATCATCAAGAGCGGCACGGCGGCCATTGCCAGCGTGCTGGCGCCCGGCGACAAGCTGCAGCCGGACCAGAAGGGCCTGGTCTTCGCGGCCACACCCGCCAGCGACTTCATCTGCGGCACGCTGCAGCTGGCGGCGGGCATGAACCTGCATGTGTTCACCACGGGGCGCGGCACGCCGTATGGCCTGGCGGCCTGCCCGGTGGTGAAGGTGGCCACGCGCACCGACCTGGCACGCCGCTGGCACGACCTGATGGACCTGAACGCCGGGCGCATCGCCGACGGCGAAATCACCATCGAGGAAGCCGGCTGGGAGCTGCTGCACCTGCTGCTCGCAGTGGCCAGCGGCCGCCGCACCTGGGCCGAGCACTGGAAGCTGCAGAACGCGCTGGTGCTGTTCAACCCGGCGCCGGTCACCTGACCACCGAATTTGCGCATTCCGGCGCATTCCCACCCATAAGGCAGCACGTTCGCCACGAACAGATCCCCGGCAATCCCGACAAAGCCGTTGGAGAGGCCTGCCGCTACCCTACTTGCGCGCCAGCCACACCCCAAACACCGCCAGTCCCATGCCCACCAGCGCCAGACCCGTGAGCGTCTCGCCAAACAACGCCCAGGCAATCAGCGCCGTGGTGGGGGGCGTGAGGTAGAACAGGCTGGCCACGTTCACCGCGCTGCCCTGCCGAATCAGCACATTCAGCAAGCTGACGGCCCCCAGCGACAGCACCAGCACCAGCCAGGCCAGCGCAAAGACAAAGGCGCCCGTCCAGTGCACCTGCATGGTTTCGGTCTGGCTGGCCAGCAGCCAGGTGGCCGCCAGGCTTGGCACGAACTGAATGACCGAGCCGGTGCGCAAGTCAAACGTTGGACAGAACCGCTTCTGGTACAGCGTGCCCGCCGTGATGCCCAGCAGCGCCAGTACGGCGGGCACCAGCATGGCCCACAGCGCACCGCCGGAGGTTACCGACATGGCCTTGTGCGCCACCACGAGCCCCACGCCCGCAAACCCGGTTGCCAGGCCAACCCACTGGGTCGTGCGCACCCGCTCGCCCAAAAATGCCCCGGCGCCCAAGGCGGTCAGCACTGGCTGCAAACCCACCACCAGCGCCGCTACGCCCGCAGGCAAGCCGTGGCCGATGGCGATAAAAACGCCCCCCAGATACACCGCGTGGACCAGCAGGCCCGAGATGCCAATGTGCAGCCACTGACGGGGAGAGCGGGGCCAGGGGGCACGGGTCAGCAGGGCCACCGCGCCCATGAGCACCAGCACCGCCCCATAGCGCAGGGAGAGAAAGGTGAGCGGCTCGGCATCGGGCAAGCCAAATTTGGCACCGATAAAGCCCGTGCTCCACAGCGCCACAAAAAACAGGGGATACAGCGGGGTGAACCAACGGGTGGTGGTCGCAGAGGACGTAGTGGTCATCAACGGCCGTTGAACGCGCTTGCCAGTGCGGTGATCGGTGTGACAGACAAGGCGTGAGGACGCGGCGGGTCACTGCCATTTCTAGGTTTTTTCACACATCGCCCCATTCAGCCCGCACCCGTTCCTGCCAGCCCCCAGTCCCCCGCCACATTCTTGAGCAGCGCGTTCACTGCGGCGAGCCGCCGGTTGCGCACGTCGATCAGGCTGCGCTGGGCCGCCAGCACGGTGGTCTGGGCGCTCAGCACGTTCAGATACCCCACGGTGCCCGCGCGGTACTGGTTGCCCGCCACGTCCAGCGCGCGCTGGGCCGCCGCCACGGCCTCTGTCTGCCACTGCTGCTCCTGCGCCAGCGCGGCGGCGGCCGCGAGGTTGTCTTCCACCTCCTGCAGGGCCGTGAGCACGGTCTGGCGGTAGCTGGCGGCGGCCTGCTCGTTGGCGGCACGGGCCGACTCGACCGCCGCGCTGCGGGCGCCGCCGTCGAACAGTGAAACGGCCAGGGCCGGGCCGAGCGACCAGAACAGGCTGGGGGCGCTGAGCAGGCTGGACAGCTCCGCGCCGCGGTAGCCCGCCGTGCCCGACAGCGTGAGCGCCGGAAAGAACGCCGCGCGCGCCACGCCGATCTGCGCATTGGCTGCGGCCACGCGGCGCTCGGCCGCGGCAATGTCGGGGCGGCGTTCCAACAGCTGTGACGGCAACTGCGCGGGCACCACCGGCGGCGCGGGCAACGTGGCCGTGACGGGCAGGCTGAACGCCGCCGGCGCCTGCCCCACCAGCGCGGCCAGGGCGTGCTCCAGCTGGGCGCGGCTGGTTGCGGCTTCGAGCCGTTGCACCTGGGTGGATTTGTATTGCGCCTCGGCCTGGGCCACATCGGCGGCCGAGGCCACGCCGGCCTTCTGGCGGTTGCGCGTCAGCGCCCAGCTGCGCTCGTAGACGGCCAGGGTGTCGCCCAGCAGTTGCGTCTGCAGCTCGGCGGCGCGCAGCGCGAAGTAGGTCTGCGCCACGGTGGCCTGCACCGACAGGCGCAGGGCGGCCAGGTCGTCGGCACTGGCCTGGGCGCTGGCGCGCGCCGCATCCACGGCGCCGGCCACGCGGCCCCACAGGTCCAGCTCCCAGCTGGCGTTCAGGCCCAGGGCATGGCTGGTGCTGACGCGGGCGCTGCTGCTGCCGCCGGCCGCAGTGCCGCCGATGCGGGCGCGCCCGCTGCTGGCAGTGGCGCCCAGCGTGGGCCACTGGCCGGCGCTGCTGCCGGCCAGTGCGGCCTGGGCGGCGCGCAGGCGGGCCACGGACAAGGCAATGTTCTGGTTGCCGGTGGCGGCCTGTTGCTGCAAGGCATTGAGGGTGCTGTCGCCATACAGCGTCCACCACGTATCGGGCACCGCGCCACCGGGCTGCGCGGGCTGCCAGACACCGCCATCACTGGCGCTGGCGGCCTGCTTGTAGGCGGCGGGCACCGGCAGCGCGGGGCGTTCGTAGGGCGGCTGGGTGCTGCAGGCCGTGAGCAGTGCAGCGCTTACAAGCAACGCTGCCTTCCAGCGTTTTCTGGACATGCGCAAGCAGCTATCAAAACAGTAGTTATCAGGGGGCATCAGGAATCTCCTTGCAGCGCGGGCGCCGGGCCGGCAGCCGGGTGGCGGCGCCAGCGCGCCCCGCGCTGCACGCGGCCGCGCAGCCGGTCCAGCGCCACATAGACCACGGGCGTGGTGTACAGCGTGAGCAGCTGGCTCAGCAGCAGCCCGCCCACCACGGCAATGCCCAGGGGCTGGCGCAGCTCGGCGCCATCGGCACGGTTGAGCGCCAGCGGCAACGCGCCAAAGATGGCGGCCAGCGTGGTCATGAGGATGGGGCGCAGGCGCAGGCTGCAGGCGCGGTAGATGGACTGGGCGGCCGTGCGGTGCCCGGTGCGCTGCCGCACCAGGGCAAAGTCGATCATCATGATGGCGTTCTTCTTGACGATACCGATCAGCAGGATCACGCCGATCAGCGCGATCAGCGAGAACTCGGTCTTGAACAGCATCAGCGCCAGCAGCGCCCCAACCCCGGCCGAGGGCAGCGTGGAGAGGATGGTGAGCGGGTGCACCAGGTCTTCATACAGCATGCCCAGCACCAGGTAGATGGTGATGATGGCCGCCAGGATCAGCAGCGGCTGGCCCGCCAGCGCGTCCTGGAACGCCCCCGCCGTGCCGCCAAAGGTGCCGCGTATTCCCACCGGCACGCCCAGCTCGGCCACCGCGTTGTGCACCGCGTCGGTGGCCTGCGACAGCGACACGCCCGGCGCCAGGCTGAAGCTCACGGTGCTGGCCGGCGTGCCGCGCTCGTGGCTGACCGACAGCGGCGTGTGGGTGGTGGTGGTGCGCGCAAACGCGCTCAAAGGCACCTGCTGGCCCGCACTGTTCACCAAGAAGAAGCCGCGCAGCGTCTCGGGGCTTTGCAGGTAGCGCGGGGCCGCCTCCATCACCACGCGGTACTGGTTGAGCGGGTTGTAGATCACGCCCACCTGGCGCTGGCCAAAGGCATCGTTCAAGGTGGCATCGATTTGCGCCATGGTCAGCCCCGCGCGCGTGGCGGCATCGCGGTCGATCACCAGCGTGGTCTGCAGGCCATAGTCCGAGACATCGCTGTTCACGTCTTCCAGCTCGGGCAGCTGCGACAGGGCCTGGCGGATGCGTGGCTCCCAGGTGCGCAGCTCGGCAATGTCGTCGGCCTGCAGGGTGTAGTCGTACGAGGCGCTGCTTTGCCGCCCGCCGATGCGGATGTCGCGCTGCGGCACCATGAACAGGCGGGCGCCGGGCTCGTCCTTGAGCTGGGCGCGCAGGCGGGTGATGACAGCCTCGGAGGTCTCCTGCCCCTGCCCGCGCCGGAGCGTCATGAACATCTGCGCGGCATTGCGCTGCCAGCCACCGGTAAAACCGGTGACATGCTCCACCGCCGGGTCGGCCTGCACGATGGCCAGAAAGCGCTGCAACCGCTGCTCCATGGCCTGGTACGAGGTGGCCTGGTCGGCCCGGATGAAGCCCGAGATGCGGCCCGTGTCCTGCTCGGGCATGAAGCCCTTGTCGATGGCGGTGTAGAGAGTCACGTTGAGCCCCACCACCGCCGCCAGCACCAGCAGCACCAGCGGCTGGTGGCGCAGGCACCAGGCCAGGCTGTGCCGGTAGCCGCGCAGCCCCCGGGCCTGCAGGCCGTCCAGCCAGCGCGAGAACCGCGCCCATGGCGACGGGCGGGGCGCTGCACCGGGCGTGCGGTGCGGTCGGAGCAGCGCCGCGCACATCATGGGCGTGGTGGTGAGCGACACCAGCAGCGACACCAGGATGGCCGCCGCCATGACGATGGAAAACTCACGGAAAAACCGCCCCACGATGCCGCCCATGAAAACGATGGGCACGAACACGGCGATCAGTGACAGGCTCATGGACACCACGGTGAAACCGATCTCGCGCGCGCCGTCGAGTGCGGCCTGCAGCGCCGTCTTGCCCCGCTCCATGTGGCGCATGATGTTTTCCAGCACCACGATGGCGTCGTCCACCACGAAGCCGGTGGCGATGGTCAGCGCCATGAGCGAGAGGTTGTCGAGCGTGTAGCCCGCCAGGTACATCACGCCGAACGTGCCCGCCAGCGACACCGGCACGGCCACGGCGGGGATGAGCGTGGCGCGCCCGTTGCGCAGGAACAGGAACACCACCAGGACCACCAGCGCCACGGCAATCAGCAGGGCGCGCTCCACCTCCTTGACCGAGGCGCGCAGCGTGGGCGTGCGGTCGGAAACGATCTGCACATCAATCGCTGCCGGGATCGACGCCTGGAGCTGCGGCAGCAGCGCGCGCACGCGGTCCACCGCCTCCAGGATGTTGGCGCCCGGCTGCTTGTACACCTGCAGCAGCACCGCCGGCTTGCCGTTGGCCACGCCAAAGTTGCGCACGTCCTGCACCGAGTCGATCACCTCGGCCACATCGGCCAGGCGGATCGCATTGCCGTTCTGCCAGCGCAGCACCAGCGGCGCATAGTCGGCGGCCACGCGGGCCTGGTCGTTGGCGGCGATCTGCCAGTAATGGTCTTCGCGCTCGACCGCACCCAGCGGGCGGTTGGCGTTGGTGCTGCTGATGGCACCGCGCACCTGCTCCAGCGACACGCCATTGGCCGCCAGCCGCACCGGATCGAGCGACACGCGCACGGCCGGCAGCGCCCCCCCGCTCACCGTGGCCTGCCCCACCCCTTCGACCTGCGAGAGCTTTTGCGCCAGCACGGTGGAGGCCGCGTCGTACATCTGCCCGCGCGTGAGCGCGCCGGACGTGAGCGCCAGGATCATGATGGGCGCATCAGCCGGGTTCACCTTGCGGTAGCTGGGGTTGCTGGGCATGCCCGTGGGCAGCAGCGTGCGCGCGGCGTTGATGGCGGCCTGCACGTCGCGCGCGGCGCTGTCCACATCGCGGCTCAGGTCGAACTGCAGCGTGATGCTGGTGCTGCCCAGGATGGAGCGCGAGGTGATCTCGTTGACCCCGGCGATGGCGCCCAGCGACCGCTCCAGCGGCGTGGCCACGGTGGCGGCCATGGTGTCGGGACTGGCGCCGGGCAGGCTGGCGCTGACCGAGATGGTGGGGTAGTCCACCTGCGGCAGCGGAGCGACGGGCAGCAGGAAATAAGACACCGCGCCCACCAGGGCCAGGCCCAGGGTGAGGAGCGTGGTGGCGATGGGGCGGTGGATGAAGGGGGTGGAGAGGCTCATTTTGTGCCTCTCTTGAAGTGTTTTTTGGCTCTGGTGCTTTTTGTGATTGCGCTGGTCGCTATTGTTTGTGCAGTTTGCTGTGTGCGTTGGTTGAGGGCGGGGGCCGGGTCTCGCCCCGGCGGGCGCCTCACTTTTCTTTGCTTCGCCAAAGAAAAGTAAGCAAAAGAAAGGCGACCCACAGTCTGCGACCCCTTCGGGGCAGACCTGCGTCGGGGCGGTTGCGGGGTGCGCCAGGTCGCCCCGTAGCGCAGCGAAGGGGTCGCAGACAGCAGGGTCGCCTTTTCTTTGGTGACTTTCTTTTGGCGAAGCAAAAGAAAGTTACTGCGCCGCCGGGCGCACAACCCGGCCCCCGCCCCATGCACCAGCACACCACCCGCTTCCAAAGTAATAACTGCCAGCGCAGATGAAACAAACGCTTCAGGCACTTTTCACCCCCACCCGATTACGCCACCGCTCCGCCCACCCCTCGAACGTCAAATAAATCACCGGCGTGGTGAACAGCGTGAGCAACTGGCTCACGATCAACCCCCCCACCATCGTCACCCCCAGCGGATGCCGCAGCTCACTGCCCACCCCGCCACCCAGCATCAACGGCAACGCCCCCAGCAACGCCGCCAGCGTCGTCATCAAAATCGGCCGGAAACGCAGCAGGCAGGCCTGGTAGATGGCGTCGCGCGCAGGCAACCCCTGCTCGCGCTGCGCCTCCAGTGCAAAGTCGATCATCATGATGGCGTTCTTCTTGACGATGCCGATCAAGAGCACGATGCCGATGATGGCCACGATATCGATGTCGAGCCCCGCCAACCCCAGCGCCAGCAGCGCCCCCACCCCGGCCGACGGCAGGGTGGACAAAATGGTGACCGGGTGGATGGTGCTCTCGTACAGCACGCCCAGCACGATGTACATCGTCACCACCGCCGCCAGGATCAGCAGCAGCGTGTTCGACAGCGAGGCCTGGAACGCCAGCGCCGCGCCCTGGAAGGCCGTGTCCACCGACAGGGGCAATGCCCCTGCGTCGCGCGCCGCCGCCTGCGCGGCCTGGATGGCCTCGACGGCATCGCCCAGCGCAACGCCGGGCGCGGTGTTGAACGAGAGGGTGGCCGCGGGCAGCTGCCCCACATGGTTCACGGCCAGCGGCATGGAGCGCTGTTCGACGCGCGCCACCGACGACAGCGCCACCGGTTTGCCCGCGCTCGATGTGACATAGATGCTGTCCAGCGCCTCGGGCCCCAGCTTGAACTGCGGCGCCACCTCCAGCACCACGCGGTACTGGTTGGACTGCGTGAAGATGGTGGAAATGAGCCGCTGGCCAAAGGCGTTGTAAAGCGCCGTGTCGATGCCGGCCACCGTCACCCCCAGGCGGCTGGCCTGGGCGCGGTCGATCTGCACAAAGGCCTGCAGGCCCTGGCCTTGCAGGTCGCTGGCCACATCGGCCAGTTGCGGCAGGGCGCGCAGGCGCTGCACCAGGTCGGCGGTGCTGGTCTGCAGTTGCGCCCTGTCGGGCGACGAGACCAGCAACTGGTACTGCGTGCGCGCCACACGGTCTTCGATGGTGAGGTCCTGCACCGGCTGGGCATACAGGCGGATGCCGGGCAGGTCGCGCGTGGCGTCGGCCAGGCGGCGCAGCACCACGGGGGCGCGGTCGCGCTCGGCGTGGGGTTTCAGATCGATGAGCAGGCGGCCCGTGTTCAGCGTGGCGTTGATCCCATCCACGCCGATGAAGGACGACACGCTTTTCACGGCCGGGTCTTGGAGGATGCGCCCGGCCAGCTGCTGCTGGCGCTCGGCCATGGCGGCAAACGAGATGGACTGGTCGGCCTCGGTGGTGGCCTGCAGCGTGCCGGTGTCCTGCACTGGAAAGAAACCCTTGGGCACCAGCACATACAGCGCCACGGTGAGAGCGAGCGTGGCCGCAAACACCAGCCAGGTCAGCCCGCGGTGGTTCAGCACCCAGCCCAGCATGCGGCCGTACCGGGCAATGGTGCGCTCAAAGAACCGGCCCGTGGCCTGGTAGAGGCGGCCATGGCTTTCTTCGGGCGTGTGGCGCAGCAGGCGCGCGCACAGCATGGGCGTGAGCGTGAGCGACACCACGGCCGACAGCAGGATGGCCACGGCCATGGTGATGGCGAATTCATGGAACAGCCGCCCCACCACATCGCCCATGAACAAGAGCGGAATCAGCACCGCAATCAGCGAGATGGTCAGCGAGATGATGGTAAAGCCGATCTGCCTGGCGCCCTGGAGTGCGGCCTGTAGCGGTGGCTCGCCCTGTTCCACATAGCGGGCGATGTTCTCGATCATCACGATGGCGTCGTCCACCACGAAGCCGGTGGAAATCGTCAGCGCCATCAGCGTGAGGTTATTGATGGAAAATCCCGCCAGGTACATCACGCCAAACGTGCCCACCAGCGACAGCGGCACCGCCAAGCTGGGGATGAGCGTGGCCGAGGCGCTGCGCAAGAAGACAAAGATCACCGCCACCACCAGGCCGATGGCCAGGGCCAGTTCGGCCTGCATATCCTTCACCGAGGCGCGGATGGTGGTGGTGCGGTCGGTCAGCACCTGCACATCCAGCGATGCGGGCAGCGTGCCCTGCAGTTGCGGCAGCAGCGCCTTGAGGCGGTCCACCGTCTCGATGACGTTGGCGCCGGGCTGGCGGCGAATGTTGAGGATCACCCCCGCGCGCGATCCGGTGGCGGGTGTCCCCGCCCAGGCGGCCAGGCGGGTGTTTTCGGCATCGTCCACCGTCTGCGCCACATCGCGCAGGCGGATGGGGTTGCCGTTCTTGAAGGCCAGGATCAGATCACGGTATTCCTGCGCCGACTGCAACTGGTCGTTGGCATCGATGGTCGAGGCCCGCGCCGGGCCATCAAAGCCCCCCTTGGCCTGCTTGACGTTGGCCGCCGCGATCACGGTGCGCACGTCCTCCAGTGTGAGGCCCAGGCTGGCCAGCGCCGTGGGGTTGGCCTGGATGCGCACGGCCGGCCGGCGCCCGCCCGCGATCGCCACCAGCCCCACGCCCTTGACCTGCGAGAGCTTGGGCGCCAGGCGGTTTTCCACCAGGTCATTCAGACGGATGACTGGCAGCGAGGGCGAGGTGATGGCCAGCGTGAGCACGGGCGCATCGGCCGGGTTGACCTTGCTGTAAAGCGGCGGCATGGGCAGGTCATTCGGCAACAGGTTGCTGCCTGCGTTGATGGCGGCCTGCACCTGCTGCTCGGCCACATCCATGGACATGTCGAGCGCAAAGCGCAGCGTGATGACCGAGGCCCCGCCCGAGCTGGTGGACGACATCTGGGCCAGACCCGGCATCTGGCCCAGCTGGCGCTCCAGCGGCGCGGTAACGTTGGAGGTCATCACATCGGGGCTGGCGCCGGGGTACAGCGTGGTGACCTGGATGGTGGGGTAGTCCACCTCGGGCAGGGCCGAGACAGGCAACTGCCGGTAGGCCAGCAAGCCCGCAATCAGCAAGGCCACCATCAGCAGCGATGTGGCGATGGGACGCAGGATGAAGATGCGCGAGAGATTCATGGCAGCAGTGCCCGCAAGGCGCGGTGCATGGTCTCAACGCACGGTGGCTGATGCAGCCGAAGCAGCGGCTGCCGGCGGCGCAGCCCCGCCAGCCTGCTGGCGGCGGGCACGCAGGAAGGCACGGCGCTCGTCGGGCGACATGGTGGCCAGCTTGTCGCGCTCGGCCTGCGTGAGGCTGCGCAACAGCGCCGCGCGGCGCGCGCCAGCGTCCTGCACGGCCTCGTCGGCACGGACGGCCACACCGGCATCGATCACGGCCACCTTGGCGCCTTCGCGCAGGCGATCGATGCCATCGGTCACGACCTGGTCGCCCTCTTTCAGCTCGCCCTCGACGCTGACCCGGTCGCCATCGGCCACGCCCACGCGGATGCGCCGCTGCGTCACCGTGCCGTCCGGCTGCACCAGATAGACGTAGTTGTTCTGCACCGCCGTGCCGGGCACGGTCAGCGCGTTCGGCAGCACATCAAGCTGCAGACGCACATTGACGAACTGGTTGGGAAACAACCCACCGTCCTCGTTGGCGAACGACGCCTTCACCTTGATGGTGCCGGTGGTGGGGTCGATGGCGTTGTCGAGCGCGCCCAGGCGCCCGCGTGCCAGGCGCCGCTTTTGCTCGCGGTCCCACAGCTCCACGGGCAGATCGGCACCTTCGGCCAGGCGCCGGGTGATGGACGCCAGGTGCGCCTCGGGCACCGCAAAGGCCGCATCGATGGGCTGCACGAGGTTGATGGTGACGATGCCATTGGCATCCGACGGGCCGACCACGTTGCCCCGGTCGGCCTGGCGCAGGCCCAGGCGCCCGGCAATGGGCGCGGTGATGCGCGTGTGGCCCAGCTGCAGGCGCGCGGCATCCACCTGCGCCTGGCCGGCGGCCACGGTGCCTTCGAGCTGGCGCACCAGGGCCGCCTGCGTGTCCACCTGCTGGGTGGCAATCGAATCCTGGGCCAGCAGGTCCTTGTAGCGCTGCAGATCGAGCTGCGCGTTGCGCAGCAGGGCCTGGTCGCGCTGCAGGCTGCCTTGCACCTGGCCCAGCGCAGCCTGGTAGCTGCGCGGGTCAATCTCGGCCAGCAACTGGCCCGCCTTGACCTGCTGGCCTTCCTTGAAGTGCAACGCCATCAGTTCGCCGCCGACCTTGGCCCGCACCACCGCCGTGGCACGCGCGCTCATGGTGCCGATGGCCTGGACCATCACGCGCACATCCTGGCGCCGCACCACGCCCACCGACACCGGCTGCACCTGCCCGCCGGCGCTGAAGCGCCCCGGCGCACGCGCAGCAGGGGCTCCCGCCGCAACCGAGGCCCCATCGGCGGCCGTGTTGCGCTGCTGCCACCACCAGCCCCCGCCCGCGGCCAGGGTGGTCACGATCAACAGCAGTCCCCACCACAGTGCGCGGCCTCTCTGGTGCAGGGGAGACCGCAGGGGAAGGCAGTGGGAACGGTGGGGCAGCATGGGACGGTGCAGAGTGAAGTCGGGCTATGGTAGCCACGCCCCGCCACGCCCCGCCGTCTCTGCCCGGAAATTTACGGTGGCTTTACCTTGGTATTACCGGCCGTCGCTGGCCAGGCCCCACGGCGCTGGCGCGCCAGGTTAGCGGTTGGTGGCCAGCAACAGGCCGCCTGCCCCCATGAAGAACCCGCCCGTGGCCTTGTTCAGGCGCACCACCCCGCGCGAGCTGCGAATGAACCGGCGAATCTGCCGCCCGCCCGTGGCATACACGGCGGTCGAGACAAACTCGCTGGCCAGGTAGATCGAACCCAACACGAAAAACTGCCGCACCGCCGGCTGCGCCGGATCGATGAACTGCGGAAAGATGGCCGCAAACAGGATGATGGCCTTGGGGTTGGTGATGCCCAGCAGGAACTCCTGCGCGATCAGGGCGCGCACCTTCACGGGTGCGCCAGATGCTACGGCCCCCTCTCCCTCGACCACGGCCAGCCCGCTGAACTCGCGGCTGCGCCAGGCCCGCCAGCCCAGCCAGAAAAGATAGCAGGCCCCCACCCATTTGACCGCTGTGAAAGCCGCCTCGGAGGCCAGCAGCATGGCGCCCAGTCCCACCGCAGACACCGCAAGAAAAATGGCGAAAGCCGCGACCCGCCCCAGGGTGGCGACCAGTGCCGCGCCCACGCCCGCACGAATGCCGTTGTTCAACCCGCAGAAATTGTTGGGCCCGGGCGTCAGTGAAATGGCCACGGCCACCGGCACAAAAAGGAGAGCGTCCATGGTGGATCCTGGGAAATGAAGACGAAGAAGCGCCAGTCTATCCCTGTCGCGCCAGAACATCACGCTGCGGGCAGATCCACCACCAGCCCCCACGGCACGCCCGCCAGCGCTTCGTGGTGGGCCACCACGACGATGCGGGTTGTCTGTGGAGCCGACCTGGCCAGCACCTGCGTGAGGTAAGCCACCGAGGGCTTGTCCAGACCGGCGACGGGCTCATCGATGAGCGTGAGCGGCGCACCCGATGCAAAAGCCCCCGCCATGAGCACCTTGCGCCGGCTGCCGGCGGAGAGCGCATACAGCGGTTTGTCCAGGTGGGGTTGCAGCGAAAAACCGGCGATATGTGCCTCCAGCGCGGCAGCATCCCAGGCCGCATGCTGCTGCAGCAAACGGGCGTACCACCCGCGCGCCGTCAGTTCATTGAGCGCATCCGAGCGCGGATCGGCCCAGAACACCTGCGCCCGATAGGCGTCAGGGGCGGTCTGCCGGTCCAGCCCCGCCAGCACCAGCCGGCCCGCCTGCGGCGCAAGCTCGCCGGCCAGCAGCCGCAGCAGCGTGGTCTTGCCGCAGCTTTCGTCCCCGCGCACCAGCGTAAGCCCTGGGGACAGGGTGGCGTGAAAATTGTCCAGCAAGGCGCTGTGTGGGTAGCCAAAAGACAGGCCCTGGACCTGCAAGACAAGCGGTGAGTGGGTCATGGAAAGGGGCGGGAACATCCCGGCAGGGTACCAGCGCGCCATCGGAAAGTTGCCATGCCGGGCATCTTGCCGCGGTGCACGACAATCCGGCAACGTTCCCTGCCCTTTCATCGCCATGCCCCTGCGCTACCTCGATTTCGATTTCAGTGAAGACGCCGAAGGCACTGGCAGCTTCGATGCCATGGCCAGCGTTTTACCCGCACAGGTGCCCGCTTTGCAGGCCGAGATCAGCGCCGTGCTGGCATGGGCGCACCGGCACTGGCCGGATGCCTGCGGCCCCGCGGAAGACGGGGGAGCATGGCAATACGACCTGCAAGGTGCACAGGAGGTCCGCACGCCGCTGGTGCTGGAGTTTGACGCCGACTCCAGCCAGCTGCGCACGGCGGCGGGCAATCCCGCGCCACCGCGGACCACGATCACCCTGACGATCAGCGGGCGTGCCGACTTCTGTGCGGCCTTGCGCGAAGCCTTCGAAATCGATTAGCCAGCGGACGAAGAACCAACACGGTGGATCCCTGTTGCCCACCAAAGACCCCAGGTTGCCAACCGGTTCGCGCACGGAACACCTTCGATCGTCCCGGCGGCGCTATATTTTCGACGCACTGGTTCAACCCGATACTGGAGAGTTTCATGCTGTCACGCCGCCATTTCCTGGGCGCAAGCCTGGCCACCACCGTCTACGCAGCGGGCTCTTTTGTCCCTGCCTGGGCCCAGAACGCACCCCACTTCGGCACGCCCACCCTGCCCGACCCCGGCTTTCGCCGCATGAAGGTAGGCGATGCGGAGGTGATTGCGCTGAACGACGGCGTCACGCGCCGCCCGCTGGGGGAAGAGTTTGTGAAGAACGCGCCCCTGGCCGGAGTGCGCTCCCTGCTGGCGTCCCAGGGCCTGCCTACGGACTACATCGACGTGCCCTACACGCCCTTCCTCGTGGTGGCGGGTGCGCGCAAGATTCTTATCGACACCGGCCTGGGCGAGTTTGGCGGCCCCACCACGGGCAAGCTGCTGGAAAACCTGCGGGCAGCAGGCCTGCAGGCGACCGACATTGACACGGTGCTGATCAGCCATTTCCATGGCGACCACATCAACGGCCTGCGCAACAAGGCGGGGGAATGGACCTTTCCCAAGGCCAAGGTGCTGGTGCCCGCCGCCGAGCACGCCTTCTGGATGGACGACGCCCGCATGGCCGCAGCCCCCGCAGGCATGAAGGGCGCGTTCGAGAACGTGCGCCGCACCTTTGCCACCATGCCCGCCGATACGCTGGTGCAGTTTGCTGCGGGGGCCGAGGTGGCACCCGGCATCCAATCGGTGGCGGCCTATGGCCACACGCCCGGACACACCTTGTTCGAACTGAACTCGGCCGGCCAGAGTTTCTTTTATGTGGCGGACCTGACCAATGTGCCGGCCCTGTTCGCCCGCAACCCCGACTGGGCCGTGGCCTTTGACATGGACGCCGAAGCCGCACGCAAGGTGCGCCGCGAGATGTTCCAGCGCATCACGGCCCGCAATGCCATGCTGGGCGGCTTCCATTTCCCGTTCCCGGCGTTGGGCCGCATGGCGGCCTCGGGCAATGGCTATGCCTTCCAGCCTGCGGCCTGACGCGCAGCCACCCGCTCCGGCATCGCCCTGCTCCTGTGGTGGTTCAACGCAGGTCCGCTGAAGAGCCTCGATTTCGGCTGTGGCCTAATATCCCCCTTTTTCCACTCCCTCAGAGACCTACCATGGGCAACAAGATCGTCACCGAAGCAGACCGCAAGTACACCCCCCAACCCAAGCCCATGCCCGGCGTGAGCCTGCCTACGTCTGGCCGTGGTCAGCGCGTCAGCCTGGAGCGTGGCGTGGCTACGCGCAGCAAGAAGAACCCCGGCAAGCGCTCCAAGAAGGGCGGCTGACCGGTCCGGCGGCCCCACAGGGCCACTGCGAAAACAAGCCCTCTTCGGAGGGCTTTTTTCTGGGCGCCGCGCAGTGCAGCGCTGCGCACGGCCGCTGACACACCCGCAACGCCTAGCGCACACCGCAGATCAACGCCCCAGGGTCGTTGGGCTGCACCTCGCGGGCCTGCTTGGCCTGGGCCACCGCCATGTCGCGCGGCAAGGTCACGCCGTTCTTGACCGCCAGGATTTCCGCCATCACGCTCACGGCGATTTCAGGGGGGGTTTTGCTGCCGATGTAGATGCCGATGGGGCCACGCAAGCGCGCAAGGCTCTGCGGCGTCTGGTCAAAGTGTTCGATCATGCGGGCCCGGCGCACCTCGTTGTTGCGGCGCGAGCCGATACCGCCCACATAGAACGCATCGGTGTTCAATGCCTCCAGCAGCGCCAGATCGTCGAGCTTGGGGTCATGCGTGAGTGCCACCACGCAGCTGCGGCGATCGGGCTTGAAGGCCAGTACCACATCGTCCGGCATGTCGCTCAGCACGGTGGCGCCGGGCACACCCCAGCTACCCCGGTATTCCTCGCGCGGATCACACACCGTCACCGCGAAGCCGTTGAACAGGGCCATGGTCGCCAGGTACTCGGCCAGCTGGCCCGCACCGATCAGCAGCATCCGGTATTCGGGCCCGAAGGTGTTGGTGAGCTGCACCGCATCCACCACCAGGTCGCCAGGGGTATCGGCCAACGACAGGGTGACGCCGCCATCGGCCAGGCGCACGCTGCGCCGCATCAGCCGGCCCGCTTCGAGCGCCGCGACCAGCTCGGCCAGGCTGGCCGGATCGGGGTCGTACTCCAGCAGCAACTCCAGCGTGCCGCCGCAGGGCAGGCCAAAGCGGTGCGCCTCATCGGCAGACACACCATATTTGACGAAGGATGGCGGGCCGCTGGGAATGCGGTGGTCCGCACCGGCGGTCGTATCGGCTGACGGCGCACCCTGCGCATAGGCCCGGGTGTGCCGGTCCATCAGATCGTCCTCGATGCAGCCGCCCGACACCGAGCCCACCACCGCGCCGTCCTCGCACAGCGCCATGATGGAGCCCACCGGCCGGGGCGACGAGCCCCAGGTGCGCACCACCGTGGCCAAGAGCGCCCGCCGCCCCGCCGCCCGCCAGCCCTGCAGCGTGCGCAACACCATCACATCCAGGTTTTCCATGGTTCACCCACCCATCAAGATTGCTTGGCTCCTGCGTCCGCGACACCGGCACGCCCCAGGCCAGCGGGGAGTCAATTCCACCACCACGCCAACAGCGCCAGCGCCACCGCGCCAGCCACCCATACCCCTACCGGAATGCCAGCGGGGGGATGGCCACCATCCGCCGTTGCATCGCGCAATTGGTCGTATTCCGACGGTACCGTGTCCGCCGCATCGTCACGCGGGTAGCGCCGCTGCATCTCGTTGTCAAAGCGCTTGAAGAAGTCTTCGGCCATGCCCTTGGCGACGCCATCGATCAGGCGCTGGCCCAGCTGGGCAATCTTGCCGCCCACGCTGGCTTGCACGGTGTAGTTCAGCTCGCAACTCTCCTGCCCTGCGCCATCGGCGGGCAATGGCACCAGCAAGACCCGCGCATGGCCCTTGCCAAAGCCGGCCACGCCGCCCGAACCGTCAAAGGCGAGGGTGTAGCGCTCGGGCGGCACGATGTCGGCCAGCGTGATCTTGCCCGTGAATTTGGCCGACACGGGGCCGATCTTGACGGCCATGGCCACGGCGTACTGGTGCTCGCCCGTGGGCTCGACCTTGTCACAGCCGGGGATGCACAGCTTGAGCACCTCGGGGTCGTTGAGCGCATCCCAGGCCTGTTGCTGGCTGACGGCAAGGGTGCGGGTCGCTTGCATTTCCATGGCGGATTCCTCTCGTGTTTTGGTTTCCCTGAAATCGGTCATTGCCGGAGCAAGGCGGCCAGGCTGGCCGCCAGGTCCTGCAAGCGGCTGAGGTTGTGCACGGCCACCATGCCATGGGCCTGGCGGTGCAGCTCGGCCGCCCCGCGCGCCGTCGGTGCGTAGCCCTCAAAGCGCAGCAGCGGGTTGAGCCACAGCAGCCGGCCTGCGTGGCGGCGCAGCCAGCCCAGCTCCTGCGCCAGCACCTCGGGCGGGCCGGTGTCCAGCCCGTCGCTGATGAGCAGCACCAGCGTGCGCCGCCCCACCAGCCGCCGGGCATGCTGCGCGCGCAGCTGGGCCAGGCACTCACCCATGCGGGTGCCGCCGGCAAAGTCGTGGATGGCATGGCTGGCCGCCTGCAGCATGGCATCGGTGTCGGCCAGGCGAAAGGCGGGCGTGAGGTCGGTCAGGCCTGTGCCAAAGGCAAACACATCGCGGCGCACGACGGCACCCGTGTGGCGCGGCGCGGTGGCGGCGTGCAAGAAGGCCAGCAGCAGGCGCGCATAGCGCTCCATGGAGCCGGACACATCCACCAGCACCAGCAGCGGCAGGGGTTGCTGGCGCCGCTGCAGCAAGGGCACACGCAGCACCTCGCCACCGCTGCGGGCGGCCAGGTGCATGGCGCCGGGCCAGTGCGGGCGGCTGCCGCGCAGGCCCGGCCGGGTGCGGCGGGCGGCATAGTGCGGCAAAGGCAAAGGGATGTCGCGCGCCAGGCGCTCGACCAGCAGGTACTCGCTGGCCGAGAGCTGGTTGAAGTCGGCCTGGCGCAGGCGCTGCAGGTCGCTGGCCGTCATGGCGGCATCGAAATCCACCTTGTCGTCCTCGCGCGGCGGTGGCGCGTTGCGGGCGGCGCGCACGGGTGCCAGGGCTTCGCTGACGCGGGGGCTGCGCTTGGCGGGCTCGGCCCTGGACTCAGCGCTGGGCAGCATTTGCGCGAGCAGCTTTTGCGCCACATTGGGGTTGCGAAAGTACGCGTCGAACAGCTCGCGGAACACCATGCGGTCCTGCTCGCGGCTGACCAGCACGGCCTCCAGCGCGGCACTGAAATCCTCGCGCCGCAGACCCACCAGCATCACGGCCTGCTGGGCCAGTGCCATGCGCGCGGCGTCCACGCGCACACCGGCGCGGCGCAGGGTGCGGCCAAAGCCGCTCAGGTTGTCGGCCAGCTTGCCGGTGCGGGCATCGCCCAGCTGCGAGATCGGGGAGATCGTTGCGCCCTGCGCCATGGCTGCGCCCTCAGGCACCGGCATCGACGGGCTGCAGCAACTGCACCGCCATGTCGCGCGTGAGCGCCGCCACGTCCTCGCGCTGCTTGAACAGAATGCCGGCGGTGTCCGAAACCACCTCCGGGTCCACCACGATGGTGTCCAGCGCCACCAGCGCCTTGGCCCATTCCACGCTCTCGGCAATACCGGGGGCGCGCTGAAAAGCGTTGGCAAACGGCTGGCTGCGCAGGCGGCCCACAAAATCGGCCACCTGCTGCGCCAACGCCGCACTGGCGCCCGGCACCTGTGCGCGCACGATGGCCAGCTCGCGCTCGCGCTCGGGGTAGTCGAGCCAGTGGTACAGGCAGCGGCGCTTGACGGCGTCGTGCAGATCGCGCGTGCGGTTGCTGGTGAGAATGGTGACCGGCGTGGCCGTGGCGCGCACGGTGCCGATCTCGGGGATGCTCACCTGGTACTCGCCCAGGTATTCAAGCAAAAAGGCCTCGAAAGGCTCGTCGGCGCGGTCCACCTCGTCGATCAACAGCACGGCGCCCGGCGCGGGAGCCTGCAGCGCCTGCAGCAGGGGGCGGCGGATGAGGTAGCGGTCCTGGTAGACCTCTGCCTCGATATCGCGCAAGGCGCCAGCTGTGGTGACTGCCGAGCCGCCGCCGGGCCGCCCCAAGGCGGCGAGCGCCCCCTCGGGGGGCAGCGAGGACACGCCAGTGCCGAGCGTGGGGGTCGACAGTTCAGCCGCACGCATGTGCAGCAGTTGCGCCGCGTAGTTCCATTCGTACAGCGCCTCGCGCTGCTCCAGGCCGTCGTAGCACTGCAGGCGGATCAGGCTGCGCGCCAGCACCTTGGAGAGCGCCTGGGCCAGCGCCGTCTTGCCCACGCCGGGCTCACCCTCCAGCAACAAAGGCCGCTGCAGCCTGAGCGCCAGGAACACCGCCGTGGCCAGCCGCCGGTCGGCAAAATAGCCCACCTCCTGCAGGAATTGCACCAGGGCATCGATGGAAACCGGGACTGGTGCGGCGACAGACGAATTCATTGCTACTTAATTAATAGCTTTTAGCGCTTATTTCATAAGCACTAGAGGCCAATTTGATCAAAATTACCGCTACGAAAAAGCACAGGCTGCCGATACTGGCACAGCCTGCGCCAGCGCCCCCCGCGCAAGGGCCGCCCCGCCGCGCTGGCGGTGTCCCCCTTCCCGAATTGCGCTGCAATTCGAGAGAAGGGGGAAGGCGCGAAGCGACTCAGGGGGTTGCCATCAATTTTTCCACGGCCCGCTGGGTCTGCACGCTGATCAGGTTGGCGCGGTAGGCAGCACTGGCGTGGATGTCAGCGTTGAGCTCGCTCGCGTCGATCTTCACGGCAGCGGCCGATGCCGGCGTGAAACTCTGGTTGAGCGCCGCCTCCAGCCCCGCATGGCGAAACACGCAGCTGGCCGCGCCCGTGACGGCCACGCGCACACCGCTGTCGGTCTGCGCCACGAACACGCCCACCAGCGAGAAGCGCGAAGCCGCCTGCTTGAACTTCAGGTAGGCCGCGCGCTTGGGGATGGGGAAGCGGATGGCCGTGATGAGCTCGCCCTCTTCCAGCGCCGTGGTGAACATGCCCACAAAGAAATCGTCGGCCGCGATCTCGCGCCGGTGGGTGATCACGGTGGCGCCCAGGCCCAGCACGGCGCTGGGGTAGCAAGCGGCGGGATCGTTGTTGGCCACCGATCCGCCGAGCGTTCCGCGCGCCCGCACCTGGCGGTCACCGATGTGGGCAGCCAGGTCGGCCAGCGCGGGAATGGCGGCTTTTACATCGGCATTGCTGGCCACGTCGGCGTGGCGCGCCATGGCACCGATGACCAGCGCGCTGCCTTCGCGGCGGATGCCCGCCAGCTCGGGAATGCCGTTGAGGTCGACCACCTGCCCGGGGTTGGCCAGGCGCAGGCGCATGGAGGGCAGCAGGCTTTGCCCGCCGGCCAGCAGCTTGCCGCCCTGGGCGATGTGTTGCGCAGCAGCAGCGGTGGAGGTGGGCGCTTCAAAGGTGAATGCGTACATAGGGAACTCCTGTCAGTTTTCATGCTGCGACAGCAAAGGCTCGCAACCGGTGAAAAACGCGCGGCAAAGGCCAGCGGCCGCCGCGCAAGGGCCGCCCCGCCGCGCTGGCGGCGTCCCCCTGGAGAGGGAAGGCGCGAAGCGACTCAGGGGGTGTTTCATGTTTTGGCGCTTTGGATGGCTTCCCACACACGGTGCGGCGATGCGGGCATGTCAAAGTCGCGCACACCCAGCGGGCGCAGGGCGTCGAGCACGGCGTTGATCACGGCAGGCGGCGAGCCGATGGCCCCGGCCTCGCCGCAACCCTTGGTGCCCAGCGGGTTGTGTGTGCAGGGCGTGCACACATGGCCCAGCTGGAAGGTGGGGAAGTCGTCGGCGCGCGGCATGGCGTAGTCCATGAAGCTGCCGGTGAGCAGCTGGCCGGTTTCGCGGTCGTACACGCAGTTTTCCAGCAGCGCCTGGCCAATGCCCTGCACCAGGCCGCCGTGCACCTGGCCCTCCACGATCATGGGGTTGATGATGGTGCCGAAGTCGTCCACCGCAGTGAACCTGTCCACGCGGGTGAAGCCCGTGGCCGGGTCCACCTCCACCTCGCAGATGTAGGTGCCCGCAGGAAAGGTGAAGTTGGTCGGGTCGTAGAACGCGGTTTCGTTCAAACCCGGTTCGAGCTTGTCGAGCGGGTAGTTGTGCGGCACATAGGCCGTGAGTGCCACCTGGCCAAAGGGGATCTTCTTGTCGGTGCCGCGCACGGTGAACTCGCCGCCGCTGAAGTCGATGTCGGCGTCGCTGGCTTCCATCAGGTGCGCGGCGATCTTCTTGGCCTTGGCCTCGATCTTGTCCAGCGCCTTCATGATGGCCGCGCCACCCACGCTGATGGAACGCGAGCCGTAGGTGCCCATGCCAAACGGCACGCGGCCCGTGTCGCCGTGCACGATGTCCACGTTCTCCACCGGAATGCCCAGGCGCGCGGCCACCACCTGCGCAAACGTGGTTTCATGCCCCTGGCCGTGGCTGTGCGAGCCGGTGAACACCGTCACGCTGCCCGTGGGATGCACGCGCACCTCGCCGCATTCGAACAGCCCGGCGCGCGCGCCCAGGGCGCCCGCGATGTTGGACGGTGCAATGCCGCAGGCCTCGATGTAGCTGCTGTAGCCGATGCCACGCTGGAGGCCCTTGGCCGCGTTGGCCGCCCGGCGTGCGGCAAAGCCCGCCACATCGGCCAGCTGCTCGGCCTGCGCCATGCAGGCGTGGTAGTCGCCAATGTCGTATTGCAGCGCCACCGGCGTCTGGTAGGGGAAGCTGGTGATGAAGTTGCGCTTGCGGATCTCGTCTTGCGCCAGCCCCATGTCCCAGGCGCAGCGCGAGACCAGGCGCTCGAGCAGGTAGGTGGCCTCGGGCCGGCCCGCGCCGCGGTAGGCATCCACCGGGGCCGTGTTGGTGAACCAGGCATCCACTTCCACATGGACCTGCGGTGTGCTGTATTGCCCGGCCAGCAGCGTGGCATACAGGATGGTGGGCACCGCGCTGGCAAAGGTGGAAAGATAAGCGCCCACGTTCGCATCGGTGTGCACGCGCAGGGCCAGGAACTTGCCGTTGGCGTCCATGGCCATTTCGGCGTGGCTCACATGGTCGCGGCCATGCGCATCCGAGAGGAAGGACTCGCTGCGGTCGGCCACCCACTTGATGTTGCGGTTGAGCTTTTTGGCGGCCCAGGTCAGGCACACGTCTTCGGCATACAAAAAGATCTTGGAGCCAAAGCCGCCGCCCACATCGGGGGCGATCACGCGCACCTTGTGCTCGGGCAGGCCCATCACAAAGGCCGTCATCAAGAGGCGCTCGACATGCGGGTTCTGGTTGCTCACATAGAGCGTGTATTCGTCGTTCGCGCGGCTGTAGCTGCCAATGGCGGCGCGCGGCTCCATGGCGTTGGGGATCAGGCGGTTGTTGACCAGGTCGAGCTTCGTCACATGCGCGGCGCTGGCGAACACGGCGTCCACCGCGCCCTTGTCGCCAATCGCCCATTTGAAGCAATGGTTGTCGGGTGCGATGTCGTGCACCACCGCACCGGCCACCTTGCCGGCTGCGGCATCGGCCACGTTGACCACGGCGGGCAGCACGTCGTAGTCCACCTCCACCAGCTCGGCGGCGTCGCGCGCCTGCTGCTGGGTCTGCGCCACCACCATGGCCACATGGTCGCCCACGTAGCGCACCTTGCCTTGCGCCAGGATGGGGTGTGGCGGCTCCTTCATGGGCTCGCCATTGGTGCTGGTGATGAGCCAGCCGCAGGGCAGGCCGTTGATTCTGTCAGCGGCCACATCGGCGCCGGTGAAAACGCCCAGCACGCCCGGCGCGGCCTGGGCGGCGCTGACGTTGATGCTGTTGATGTTGGCGTGCGCGTGCGGCGAGCGCACGAACACCGCGTGGCTTTGCGCGGCCAGCACCACGTCGTCGGTGTACTGGCCCGCACCGGTCAGGAAGCGGTAGTCTTCCTTGCGCTTGAGCGGCTCACCGATGTGCGGCAGCTTGGAAAAATCGGATGCACCCATGGTTGTTCTCCCCTGTGTTTATGCCGACGCCATGGCCTTCTGGCCGACCTGCACCGCGCGCACGATGTTCTGGTAGCCCGTGCAGCGGCAGATGTTGCCTTCCAGCAGTTCGCGGATCTCGCCTTCGCTGGCGTGGGGGTGGCTCTTGCACAGGTCCACCGCGCTCATCACCATGCCGGGGGTGCAAAAGCCGCACTGCAGGCCATGGCACTCCTTGAAGGCCGCCTGCATGGGGTGCATGGTGCCGTCGGGCGCGGCCAGGCCTTCGATGGTCTGCACCTCGGCGCCCTGCGCCTGCACGGCCAGCATGGCGCAGGATTTGACGGCGCGGCCGTTGACGATCACGGTGCAGGCGCCGCACTGGCTGGTGTCGCAGCCCACATGGGTGCCGGTGAGCAGCAGGTGCTCGCGCAGCGCGTGGACAAGCAGGGTGTTGGGGGGAACGTCAACACGGGCGGCACGCCCGTTGACCGTGAACTGGACTTGCATCTGGCTGTCTCCTGGATGGGGTGGGCTGGAACTGCAAACCGCATCTTGGGCTGCGCGCACTTCGCGATCCCTAGGGAGAACCCTCGGTTCCTGGAGGTCCGCACGGGATATTCTCAAAATGAAACATGTTGCAGTGCACACCCGCCGCACCATGCGGACTGCATTGCAAAGGCGGGGCGCACATGCCGGGCACCCGGCGCCCTGCCCTCTATCGGAGGTTCCATGCTTGCCGTTGCCCCGCCACCGCCCGCCGAGCGCCTGCACCTGATTGCCCAGGCGCGCAGCGCCCTGCTCAGCCAGGGGCCCTTGCCCGCCGCGCTGGCCATCGAGCCCTGGATCGTGCGCTCGTGGCAGCGCTGCCTGGCCAGCGGACACCGGCCGGGGCACCCACTGGCCTTCAACGTGGTCAGCGCCCCCACCTTGCAGCGCACCGCCGAGCAACACGCCACGCTGCTGCAAGCGGCCCGGCCCGTGCTGGCGCAACTCACCCGCGCCATTGCAGACATGCACTATTTCGCCCTGCTGGCCGACGCGCGCGGCCTGGTGATCGAGGTGCAGGGCGCGGTGGACCGCCACGACCCCCGCGCCCGCGCCATCGGCCGCGTGGGCGTTGACCTGTCCGAGGCCGCCGTGGGCACCACCGCCATCGGCGCTGCACTGGCCGAGCTGCAGCCAGTGTGGCTGCACCGGGGCGAGCATTTCTTTGACGCCAACAGCGGCTACAGCTGCGCCGGCGCGCCCCTGTTCGGGCCCCAGGGCCAGTGCGTGGGCATGCTGGACCTGACCGGCGTGGATGTGCCCGAGCGGCCCGAGCTGCGCCACCTGGTCGCCCGCTCGGCCCGCGCCATCGAAGACGCCCTGCTGCTGCAACTGCCGCACGCGCTGCTGCTGCGCATCAACTGGCCGGGCAGCACGCTGGGGGGCGATGGCGACGGCCTGATGGCGCTGGACGCCGACGGCGCGGTGGTGGGCGCCAACAGCATGGCACGCCAGCTGGTGCCGCAGCCGCTGCGCGAACCCGGCGCGCCAGTGCATTGCAGCGATCTGCTGGCCCTGCCCTGGCCCCTGCTGTTCGATGCGGCACAGCGCCCACCGGCCCTGCCGCTGGACCTGCCCCTGTGGTCGGGCCTGCGCCTGCAGGGCCTGGCCCTGCGCGCCCGTCCGGCCCGTACGCCATCCCGCCTGGCGGTGGCCAGCGCCAGCAGCCCGGCGCCGCTGCGCGCGGCCGAAGCCGCCCTCATCCGCCAGGCCGTGCAGGATGCGCGCGGCAACGTCGCCGAAGCCGCCCGCGCACTGGGCATCAGCCGCGCCACGGTGTACCGCAAGCTCGGGACAGTCAAAAGACAGGGTTCGCGCGAATTTTGATAAAAAGTAGCCATGGCGCTTCTCTAAAAAGCATTGGAAGCTATATTTTCAATAGCAACCTTGTTTCTTTTTCTTGTGGCTGTCCGCAAGGCCCTTGACCTGCGGCCTGCGCACGGCAGGCTGGGCTGCGGCGACAATCCTCAGGGCAAGCCGTGCACCACCCCGAACAACCCATGCCCCACGAAAATCCATCAGGCTTCAACGCCCGCCTGTGGCGCCGTTTCGTGGAGATTGCACGGCCCTACTGGCAATCCGAGGAGCGCTGGCGCTCGCGCGGGCTGCTGGCGCTGCTGGTGTTGCTGCTACTGGGGCAGACCGCCTGCAACGTGTGGTTCAACCACGAAACCGGCGAATTCACGTCCGCACTGGCGGCGCACGATGCAGACCGCTTCTGGGCTTCCATCCGGCGCTACACCCTCATCCTGGTGGCGGCCGTGCCGATTTACGCGCTGTATTACTACGTGCGCGACACCCTGGGTCTGCGCTGGCGGCGCTGGCTCACGCAGCATTTTCTGGCGCGCTATTTCGACCAGCAGGCCTATTACCGGCTGAACGCCATTGCGGGCATCGACAACCCCGACCAGCGCATCGCGGAAGACATCAACGCGTTCACGCAGCAGTCGCTGTATTTCTCGATGATCGCGCTGGGCGCGGTGATCCAGCTGATTGCGTTTGCTAGTGTGCTGTGGGCCATCTCGCAGGGACTGGTCTATTTTCTGATCGGTTACGCCATCTTCAGCACCGTGTTCACCGCCAAGGTCTTTGGCCAGCGCCTGATCGGGCTGAACTACCGCCAGCTGCAGCGCGAGGCCGATTTCCGCTTCAGCCTGGTGCGGGTGCGCGAGCATGCCGAGCCCATCGCCTTTCACAGTGGCGAGCAGCGTGAAATGTCCACCCTGCAACGCATTTTTGACGCCCTGTATGCCAACTACCAGCAGGTGCTGCGCTGGCAGTTCAAGCTCAACCTGTTCCAGTACACGCACAGCTTCCTGACCATCGTGCTGCCCAGCGTGATCATTGCCAACCAGGTGCTCTCGGGCGACCTGGAGGTAGGGCGGGCCATTCAGGCCGCAGGCGCCTTTGCGGCCATCCTGAGCGCGCTGACAGTGATCGTCGAGCATTTCGAAAGCCTGAGCCGCTTCTCGGCCGGCGTGGACCGGCTGCATGCGTTTGCCACCACCCTCGAAGGCCAGGCGCTGCCCCCTGCGCTCCCCGCACCGCAGAGCGCCAGCGAGCCCAGTCTCGAAACCACGGTCCATATCCACACCGTGCCGGGCTTCGAGCTGGGGGTCACGCAGCTGACGGTGCTCACCCCCAACCGCGAACACCTGCTGCTGCACGACCTCACGCTCCGCGTGCACCCTGGCCGGGGCCTGCTGATCGTGGGGCCCAGCGGCGCGGGCAAAAGCTCGCTGCTGCGCGTGGTGGCCGGTCTGTGGGCCACCGGGTCTGGCGAAGTGGTGCGCCCCGCCGACCCCGACATGCTCTTTCTGCCCCAGAACCCCTACCTGCCCCTGGGCGACCTGCGCTGCCAGCTGCTCTACCCCCAGACGGAACGCGAAATCACGGACGCGGAGCTGCAGCAATGGCTGGAGCGGGTGAACCTGCCCACACTGGCCAAGCGCTTCGGCGGGCTCAGCGCCCACCTCGATTGGGCCAAGGTGCTGTCGGTCGGCGAGCAGCAGCGCCTGGCCTTTGCCCGTGCGCTGCTGGCCAAGCCCCGCTACCTGCTGCTGGACGAAGCCACCAGTGCGCTCGACTCTGCCAATGAAGCGCTGCTGTATGGGCAACTGACGGGCCTGTCGATCACGCCAGTGAGTGTGAGCCACCACCGGAGCGTGCTGGAATACCACCACCAGGTCCTGGAACTGGCGGGCGACGGCCGCTGGGCACTGCATGCCGCGGGCCACTACCACTGGACATGAACACCCGGCAGCGGGCCCATGCAACCGCTAGACGGCGCAACGGACCTGCATGGGGTCATTGAAAGCACCGGACTATCATCGCCCCATGCTGATCGAGACCCTGGACACCGCACGCGACCTGGGGCGCCTGAAGGAGATTCTGGGCGTGATGGTGCGCCACGGATTTGGCGACACCGTGCGCCGCCTCGGCCTGGCCGACAAGCTGGAGCGCGCCGGCCAGGCACTCCACTGGAACCTGGCGGGCAACCTGGCCCGCGTCGAACCGCCCGTGCAGGTGCGGTTGGCGCTGGAAGAGCTGGGCCCCACCTTCGTCAAGTTCGGGCAGCTCCTGGCGGGCCGTGCCGACCTGTTCGGACCCGACTGGATCGCCGAGTTCGAAAAACTCCAGAGCCATGTCCCGGCCGTGCCCCTGGAGGCGCTGCGCCCCCATTTGCGCCAGGACCTGGGGGATGAACCCGAGGCCGTTTTTGCGCGCTTTGACACCGAACCGCTGGCCGCAGCCTCGATTGCGCAGGTGCACCGCGCACAGCTGCCCGACGGCAGTGAAGTGGTCGTCAAGATACGCCGCCCCGGCATCGGCGAGGTGATCGAGGCCGACCTGCGCCTGCTGGAGCGGCTGGCCGCGCTGGCCGAAGCCGAACTGGCCGCCCTCAAGCCCTACCGGCCGCAGCAGCTGGTGCGCGAGTTCGCACGCTCACTGCGGCGCGAACTCAACCTGGCGGGCGAATGCCGCAGTGCCGAACGCATTGCCGGCAACCTCACCAGCATGCCCCACATCGTGGTGCCGCGCGTGTACTGGGAGCACACCAGTGAACGCATCAATGTGCAGCAATTCATCCAGGGTGTCCCCGGCGGGCAGCTGGATGCGCTGACGTCCGAAGCCGGCTTTGACCGCACCGTGCTGGCCCGGCGCGGCGCCCAGGCCGTGCTGAAAATGATTGTGCAGGACGGCATCTTCCATGCCGATCCGCACCCCGGCAATGTGTTCTATCTGCAAGGCAACCGCATCGCTTTCATCGACTTCGGCATGGTGGGGCGCCTGTCGCAGCGGCGGCGCGACGAACTGCTGCAGATGCTGCTGGGCCTGGTCGAGCGCCAGCCGCAGGCAGTGGCCGAGGTGCTACTGGACTGGGCGGGCGACGCCCACGGCGTGGACCTGGGGCAACTGGAGATGGAGGTGGAAGCCTTTGTCGACCAGTACCACGGCGTGCCCCTGGCCCAACTGCAGCTGGGCCAGATGCTGGCCGATGTGACCTCCATCCTGCGCGAGCACCACCTGGGCCTGCCACCCGACCTGGCCCTGCTCATCAAGGCCTTCATTTCGCTGGAAGGCATGGGCCGCAACCTGGACCCGGACTTTCACATGGCGACCGAGGCCCTGCCGCTGCTGCGCCAGGTGGTGCGCACACGCCATGAACCGCGCGCACTGGCCGGTCGTGCCTGGCAGGCCTTGCGCCGGGCGCTGGCCACCGCCGAGCAATTGCCCGACGACCTGGCGCGCCTGCTGCGCAACGCGCGCCGGGGCCGCCTGCAGGTGGGCATCGAGTTGGCCCATCTCAAGCGGGTGGGTGACCAGATCGACCGCTCTGCCAACCGGCTGTCGATGGCGCTCATCATCGCGGCCCTCATCATCGGCTCATCCATCGTGATGACCGTGCAGGGCGGGCCCACGCTGTTCGGGCTGCCGGCCTTTGGCTTCCTGGGCTTCTTTGGTGCCGTGGTCTGCGGGCTGTGGCTGGTGCGCGCCATCTGGCGCAGCAGCCACCATAGAGACGACGATTAAGGAGGAGCGGCATACCCCTCGCGCGTCGGCGGCAATGCGAATCGGCAGGGGCCGCAAGGCATCTTTTTGCGGTCAGTAGCCAAGCTATTGGCAAAGAAAGCAGCGCATCGCCAGAGGCCGCAGGGAGTTATACAGGATAGCGCGACACGGCCCGGGGGCTCACTTCGCTGCGTTCGGGAAGAACAACTGCTTACCACCGATCTTGTAGTTGGCGATTGCCGTCTGGCCCACGGGCGAAACCACCCAGTTCACGAATTTCTGTGCGTCCTGCCCCTTCACATGCGGGTGCTTGGCGGGGTTCACCACCATCAGGCCGTACTGGTTGAACAGGCGCGTGTCGCCCTCCACCAGCACGGCCAGGTCGGCGCGGTTCTTGAAGTTGAGCCAGGTGCCCCGGTCGGCCAGCACATAGGCGCCGCTGGAGGCGGCAATATTGAGCGCCGGGCCCATGCCGCAGCCGCACTCCTTGTAGCCGCTGCCCTTGGCAGCATCGGCGCCCGCCAGCTTCCAGTAGCGCAGTTCGGCGGCGTGGGTGCCACTCTTGTCGCCACGCGAGACAAATTCGCCATTGCCAGCGGCCAGCTTTTTCAGCGCTTCCACGATGTCCTTGCCCTTGATACCGGCGGGGTCGTTCCTGGGGCCGACCAGGATGAAGTCGTTGTACATCACGGGGTAGCGCTTCACACCCCAGCCATCGGCCACAAAATTTTCCTCGGCCACCTGGTCGTGCACGAACAGCACATCGGCATCACCGCGGCGCGCCGTGTCCAGCGCCTGGCCCGTACCCAGGGCCACCACCTTCACATCCAGGCCGCTGGCCTTCTTGAACTCGGGCAGCAGATAACCGAACAGGCCCGACTGCTCGGTGGAGGTGGTGGACGCCATGGTGATGGACTGCGCGTTGGCGACTCCACAAACGGCCAAAACAATGGCTGAAAGCGCTTTACAAGTCAGCGCCAGAGGCCCAAAGGACTCCATTTTCTTCATCCCATTTCTCCTTTGACAAACACTCGGGCGGCGTCGGGCAGGGGGCCGTTGAAAAAGTCGTGCACTGGCAAATCGGCCAGCACAGCGCCGTGTTCGAGATAGATCACCCGGCTGGCCAGCCGCTTGACCTGGCCCAGGTTGTGGCTGCTGAAAACCATGGTCACGGGGTGGGCCGGCCCCGCCTGGCCGTGGCTGGCGGCCAGGTCGGCCATCAGCAGCTCGACCTCGCGCTTGGCGTGCGGGTCGAGGCTGGCGGTGGGCTCGTCGAGCAGCAGCACATCGGGCCGCAGCGCCCAGGCCCGCGCCAGCGCCACCCGCTGCTGCTGTCCGCCCGAGAGGGTGTGCGCGCCTTGCGCCGCAATGCCCTCCAGCCCCACGCGCTGCAATGCCAGCAACGCCTGCGCACGCGCGTCACGCCAGCGCACGCCCTGCAGCCACATGCCCAGCGCCACGTTGTGCTGGGCGCTGGCGCGCAGCATGTGCGGGCGCTGGAACAGCATCGCCTGGCGGCGGCCATCGACCCGCAGCAACTGGCCGCTGCTGGGTTTGGCCAGGCCGTGCAGCACGCGCAGCAGCGTGCTCTTGCCACAGCCATTGGCACCGATCAACGCCACGCACTCGCCCGGGGCCACCGACAGATTCACACCCAGGAGCGCCTGCACGCGGCCATAGCGCACACCCACGCCGTGCAGGGAGAAAACAGGGGGATGATCGGGCGGGCTCAACGACGCCCGCGCCATCTTCACACCCTCAGGCCAGGGCGCGGCCGCGCCCACGGCGGGCACTGCGCTCATGCCAGCACCCCCGGCAGGGCGCCCTGCGAGGTGCCGTCCACGCCTTCGCGCCAGCGCCGCAGCACGGCAATCAGCCCATTGAGTGCCAGCACCACGGCCAGCAGCACCAGGCCCAGGGCCAGGGCCAGCGGCAGATCGCCCTTGCTGGTTTCCAGGGCGATGGCGGTGGTCATGACGCGCGTGAAACCGTCGATGTTGCCGCCCACGATCATCACGGCGCCCACTTCGGAAATGGCGCGCCCGAACGATGCGATCAGCACCGTCAGGAGGGCATAGCGCTCGTCCCAGGCCAGCAACAGGCTGCGCATCACGGGGCCCGCTCCAAGCGATTGCAACTGCTCGCCATGGCTGCGCTCGGCATCGGCCACCGACTGGCAGGTCAGGGCCGTGACCACCGGCAGCACCAGCAGGGTCTGGGCAATGACCATGGCCTTGAATGTGAAGAGCCACCCCATGGCGCCAAAGGGGCCGCTGCGCGACAGCAGCAGATAGACCACGAGTCCGACCACCACCGAAGGCACGGCCAGCAGGGTGTTGAGCCAGGCCAGCACGGCCCCCCGGCCTGCAAAACGCGCCACACCCAGCCACGCGCCCAGCACCAGACCGCCGCCGCAGGCCAGCAGGCAGGCCGAGCCGCTGACAGCAAGGGAGCGGCCCACGATGGTCCACAAAACAGGGTCGGCCGAAACCGTGAGATGCAGCGCCGTGAGGACGCTTTCAGAGAGAGTGGACATGGATTCGACTATCGTATGCACCGAATCAATCTCCAGCGATATGAACACCTGTGCATAGGGTCCAACTCCACTACACGCTCAGCCGCGATGCCGGCGACTCACTGATCCGCAACCCGTTGCCCGAGATGCTGCAGGCCGTGGCGGAGCAAGGTTCCATCTCGGGTGCCGCGCGCGCGCTGGGGCTGTCCTATCGCCATGTGTGGGGCGCCCTCAAGCGCTGGGAAGACCAGCTCGGTGGGGAACTCGTCACCTGGGGCAAGGGCCAGTCGGCCCAGTTGAGCGAATTCGGCACCAAGCTGCTGTGGGCCGAGCGCCAGGCCCAGGCGCGCCTGGCGCCGCAGATCGCCGCCCTGCATGCCGACCTGGAGCGCGCCTTTGCCGTGGCCTTTGACGCCGATGCCCATGTGCTCACCCTGTACGCCAGCCACGACGATGCCCTGGTGGCGCTGCGTGCCCATGCGGCCACGCAGGCCGATGCCGGAGCGCTGCACCTCGATATCCGCTTCACCGGCAGTGTGGACGCGATCCGCGCACTGAACGAGGGGCGCTGCACGCTGGCCGGCTTTCACACGGTGGATCAGCCCGCCGCCGACTCGGTGGCAGCGCGCTCCTACAAGCCCCTGCTGCAGCCCGGGCTGCACAAGATCATCGGCTTTGCCCAGCGCACGCAAGGCCTCATCGTAGCCCCGGGCAATCCGCTCGGCCTCCAAAGCCTGGCGGATGTGGTGCGCACCGGCGCCCGCTTCATCAACCGGCCACTGGGCAGCGGCACGCGCGTGCTGCTCGATGACCTGCTGGCCCAGGCGGGTGTGGACGCCCAGGCCATTCCGGGCTACACACGCAACGAACCCTCGCACACCGCCATTGCCCAGGCGGTGGCGGCCGGTGCGGCCGATGTGGGAATGGGCATCGAGGTGGTGGCGTGGACCCGGGGACTGGATTTCGTGCCGCTGGTGCAGGAGCGCTACCACCTGGCCTGCCTGAAAGCCAGCCTGGACCAACCCGCCACGCTGGCCTTGCGCCGCTTGCTGCAAACACCCGAGTGGCGGGCGCACATGCAGGCACTGCCGGGCTACACCCCCCTGCACTGCGGCGAGGTGCTGGCCATGAGCACGGTGCTTCCATGGTGGCAGTTTGCAAGCAAGAAACGCGCTTCACAGCCCCGGAAGCAGCCCTGATTGCTATACATATAAGAGCACAAGAGCCAGGTAGGAGCAAAGGGATTACACCGTCACACTCCCGTCAGGCTCCCACTATAGTGCTACGTAAAATCGCGCCTTTGTAAAAATGTGTCCCGCCATCCCGCCTACCCGCGGGGCGGAAGGGATGTCGCACGCACAGCCTTTCCATTGGAGACACCATGCAGGCTCTTCTCAAATTTTCACGCGCCATCGACGGGCTCAATGCCTTTGTCGGCAAGTACGTCATCTGGCTGATCTTTGCCGCCACCGCTGTCAGCGCCGTCAACGCGCTGGTGCGCAAGGTTTTCGGGGTCAGCTCCAATGCGTTCCTGGAAGCGCAGTGGTACCTGTTCGCCTGGTCTTTCCTGGTGGCTGCCGGGTTCACGCTATTGCACCGTGAGCATGTGCGCATCGACGTGGTCAACAGCCGCCTGCCCAAGCGCGTACAGGTGTGGATCGACATCGTGGGCTTTGCACTCTTTCTCACGCCTTTGTGCATCGTGGTGCTGTACCTGAGCTGGCCCTTGGTCGTGCAGATGTACCAGACCGGCGAAATGTCGGGCAACCCCGGTGGACTGATCCGCTGGCCCGTATGGGTGGCCCTGCCCGTTGGCTTCGCGCTGCTGATGCTGCAGGGCTGGTCTGAACTCATCAAGCGCATCGCCTTCCTGCGCGGCCAGGGCCCCGACCCCATGGGCCGCCTCGTTGACAAGTCTTCCGAGGAAGAACTGGTCGAAATCCTGCGCCAGCAACAAGAAGCCGCTGCCGCCGCCAGTGCCGCGGGCACCCCCCCACCCGCCACGCCCGCACGCTGAGCCCACGGAGCATCTTCATCATGGAATTCTTCGCTGCCAATTTCGCCCCCTTCATGTTTGCGGGGCTGATCATGTTCCTGCTGCTGGGTTTCCCCGTGGCCTTCAGCCTCGGCGCCTGCGGCCTGTTCTTCGGCTTTGTGGGCATCGAGATGGGCATTTTCCCCAGCTCGGTGCTGGCCTGGCTCCCCCAGCGCCTGATTGGCATCATGGCCAACGACACCTTGCTGGCGGTCCCATTTTTCACGCTCATGGGTTTGATTCTTGAGCGCAGCGGCATGGCAGAGGACCTGCTCGATACCGTGGGCCAGGTGTTTGGCCCCATGCGCGGTGGCCTGGCCCTGGCTGTGATTTTTGTCGGCGCGCTGCTGGCTGCAACGACAGGGGTGGTTGCCGCATCGGTGATCTCGATGGGCCTGATCTCGCTGCCCATCATGCTGCGCTACGGCTACGACCGCCGGCTGACCAGCGGTGTGATTGCGGCGTCCGGCACGCTGGCCCAGATCATTCCACCATCGCTGGTGCTGATCCTGATGGCCGACCAGCTGGGCAAGAGCGTGGGCGACATGTACAAGGGCGCCTTCTTCCCCGGTTTCATACTCATGGGCATGTACGTGGCCTACGTACTGTTTCTGGCGATTTTCAAGCCCCACCAGGTACCGGCCCTGCCGCCGGAAGCCCGCACCTACCGCGAACCCGATGGCGGTGGTGGCTACACCTCGCTGACCGTTCTGGCCACGCTGTCGGCCACCGTGTCGATCTTCCTGGCACGCCACATGGCCGACGTGCACACCTGGTGGCAGGGCGAACTGGTCACGTCCGTGGCCACCGACGAAAAGATCGTGGTGGCCATGTGCGGCGGCACGGCGGTGGCACTGGTCATTGCACTGATCAACAAGGGCTTCAAGCTGGGCCTGCTCTCGCGCCTGGCGGAACGCGTGACCTTTGTGCTGATTCCACCGCTGCTGCTGATCTTCCTGGTGCTGGGCACCATCTTCCTGGGCATTGCCACCCCCACCGAAGGGGGCGCCATGGGGGCCATGGGCGCGTTGATCATGGGCTGGTCGCGCAAGCGCCTGGACATGAAGCTGCTCAATCAGGCCCTCGCCTCCACCACCAAGCTGTCAAGCTTCGTGATGTTCATCCTGATCGGCGCCACCACCTTCAGCCTGGTGTTCCAGGCCGCCGACGGCCCGGTGTGGGTGGAGCATCTGCTCACCAACCTGCCCGGCGGCCAGGTCGGCTTCCTGATCGTCGTGAACATCATGGTGTTCTTCCTGGCGTTCTTCCTCGATTACTTCGAGCTGTCGTTCATCGTGGTGCCCCTGCTGGCACCCGTGGCAGACAAGCTGGGCATCGACCTGATCTGGTTCGGCGTGCTGCTGGCCGTGAACATGCAAACCTCGTTCATGCACCCGCCGTTTGGCTTTGCCCTGTTCTTCCTGCGCTCGGTGGCACCCGACAAGCCCTACATCGACCGCGTGACACGCAAGACCATGGAACCCGTCACGACGATGCAGATCTACCGTGGCGCCATCCCGTTCCTGCTGATCCAGCTGACCATGGTGGGCGTGTTGATCGCCTTCCCGCAGATCGTCACGGGCTCCCTGGATGCGAAGGTGAAATACAACATGGAAAGCATTGGCGACCAGATGCGTGACGCACTGGGCCAACCGGAAGGCAGCAGCGAAAGCTACGGCGAAGAGCCGTTTGGCGCCAGCGAGGAACCGGCGCCAGATGCATCGACCCCGGCCGCACCCGACGCGGCGCAGGACGCCCCCGCGGAGGACCCCATGAAGGCCATGGAAGACGCGCTAAAGAAGCCGGCAAACTGACCACGCTGCGCGGGGAATGGCGCCATCTCCCTCAAAGGCCCTTCGGGGCCTTTTTCTTTGGCTGCAGCCATCCCCCGATGGATCCAAAGGGAATCACCATGGCAGCCCTTTTGACGTCTGGATGCACCGATGCGCACACGCGCAAAAAAGCCGCGACATGCGCGGCTTGAATACATGTGGAGGCCCTTGCGGGCCACCCGCAGCAACGGCTCTTAGATTTTGACGCCGTTCATGTACTGGTTGTACGGGTACTCAGAGAAGCGGTTCCACAGGATCTGGTCACGCTGGAATGCGCGCATGTCGTCGTAGATCTTCTTGAACTCGGGCGACTTGGCGTTGTGCTCAGCGTACACCTCCATGCAGGCCTTGAAACCTGCGTCGATGACCGCCTTGGGGAAGGCCGTGAGCTTGGTTTTCTCTGCCACGAGCTTCTTCAGTGCAATCGGATTGTAGGTATCGTACTTGGCCGTCATGTCGGTGGCGGACACCGCCATGGCGGCGTTCAGGATGGCCTTGTTTTCGTCCGACAGGGCGGCAAATTTCTTGTTGTTGACGAAGAATTCCAGGTCGGCGCCACCTTCCCACCAGCCGGGGTAGTAGTAGAAAGGCGCCACCTTGTTGAAACCCAGCTTGGCATCATCGTAAGGGCCCACGAACTCGGCGGCATCCAGCGTGCCTTTTTCGAGTGCCTGGTACACGTCGCCGGCGGGCATGTTCTGTGCCACCACGCCCAACTTGGCCATGGCCTCACCGAAAACGCCGCCGCCCATGCGCATCTTCAGGCCCTTGAGGTCCGCAACGGTCTTGATTTCCTTGCGGTACCAACCGCCCATCTGGGTGCCGGTATTGCCCGCGCTGGCGGTGCGGAAGTTGTATTTCTCGAAAAAGGCATCCAGCAGCTTGCTGCCATTGCCGTACTTCTTCCAGGACGTGGTCTGGCGCGCTGTCAGGCCGAAAGGCACTGCACAGCTGAAAGCAAAGACAGGGTCCTTGCCGGTGAAGTAATAAGCCGCCGACTGGGCCATTTCGATGGTGTCGGATTGCAGGGCATCGACCACGCCGAAAGCGGGCATCAGTTCGCCCGCGGGGTGCACGGAGATTTCAAATTTGCCACCCGACATGGCCTTGACCGTCTTGGAGAGCAATTCAGCGCTACCGAAGATGGTGTCCAGGGACTTGGGGAAGCTCGAAGCGAGACGCCAGCGGACCGCTGCCTGCGCGTGTACCGCAGGTGCGGCACCTGCCGCCAGAACGCCAGCAATGCCGGCGTGCTTGATGATGGAACGACGATCCATGAGGGTTATCTCCGAAAATTGATTGCAAAACTCAGTTGCGCCCGTTGTGCGGACGTGCTCCAGAGGCTCTTTCAGCCATCGGTCATTGTAGAAACACCCCCACCGCTATTCTTGCGGGTTTTCCCGCGCAAGACCGATATTGGGCCGTGTATTCAGGCTTTTGCAAGCATCGGCGGCGCGGCGGCCAGCAACGGATCGGTTTCAGATTTTCTGGGCCGACATGAAGCTGTCGTACCGCGCCTCCGCAAAGCGGAACCAGAGGATCTGGTCGCGCTGGAAATTGCGCATGTCTTCATGGATTTTTTTCCACTCGGGGCTTCTGGCATCGTTGTCGGCAAACACCTCCATCGAAGCCTTGAATGCAGCATCCATGATGCCTTGCGAGAACGGCGATACCTTGGTCTTGGCCAACACCAGTTGCTTGAGCGCTGCGGGGTTCAGTGCGTCGTACTTCGCCAGCATGTCGGTATGCGCCAGAGCTGCCGCGGCCTCTACGATGCCCCGGTAATCGGCCGAGAGTGCGTTGAAGGCCTTGAGGTTGATGTAGAAGTCCATTTCCGGGCCACCCTCCCACCAACCAGGGTAGTAGTAGTACGGTGCCACCTTGTGCAGCCCCAGCTTCTGGTCGTCGTAGGGACCGACCCATTCCGCGGCATCGAGCTCCCTTTTCTGCAATGCCTGGTAAATATCGCCCCCCGGCAGATTGGAGGGAATCACCCCCAGCCGGGCCAGGACATCGCCCACCAGTCCACCGCCCAGGCGCATCTTCAGGCCTTTGAAATCCGACGGGCTGCGGACCTCGTGGAGGAACCACCCCCCCATCTGCGTGCCTGTGTTGCCCCCCGCAAAGCTGCGCATGTTGTAGCCCGCATAGAACGCATCCATGAGCTTGCGGCCATTGCCATGCAGCATCCAGGCATTCATTTGCCGGGCATTGAAGCCAAACGGTATGGCGGAGCCCAGCGCGAAGGCGGGACTCTTGCCATAGAAGTAATACGGCGCTGTGTGCGCAGCCTCGACCGCGGCGGACTGCACCGCATCCACCACACCGAATGCCGGCACGAGTTCGCCGTCAGCGTGCACCGAGATCTGAAACTTCCCGTTGGACATCACCCGCACCGCTTGTGCAAAGACCTCCGCCACACCGTAGATGGTGTTGAGCGATCGCGGAAAGCTCGACACCAGCCTCCAGCGCAGGACGGGCTGTGCGTGAATCGCAGGCGCGGCACCTGCAGCCAGCACGCCAGCCATGCCCGCATGCTGGATGAGTTTGCGGCGATCCATGGGATCCATGAAGTTGTCTCCGAGGGAAAGGAACAAGACGCCTCAATCGGCCACATACCAGGGGCCCAACGCAGGCCCATGGTCTTGCCATCGCCAGCATTGTAGGAATGGCGCCCCCCGCTGCGGGCTCAAACCCGCGAGCACCGCCGCGCGGGTCTTATCCAGGTGCTGCGTTCAAGCGGGAAATCGCCGTGCAATCGACGCCTGGATACCGGGCGCGTCCAGCCCCTGCAGCGACAGCAGCTTGCCCGGATCACCATGCTCGATGAAGGCATCGGGCAACCCCAGCTGCAACACGGGCAGCACCACCTTGGCGGCGGCCAGCGCCTCCAGCACGGCACTGCCCGCGCCACCCATGATGGCGCCCTCTTCCAGCGTCACGAGGGCATCGTGGCGTGCCGCCACCTCCAGCAGCAGCTCGGTATCGAGCGGCTTGGCCCAGCGCATGTTGACCACGGTGGCATCCAGTGCCTCGGCGGCCTGCAGCGCGGGGTACAGCAAGGTGCCAAAGGCCAGAATGGCAATGCGCGGCGCGCCCGCAGCGGCCTCACCGGCCTTGCGCTCGCGACGGATCTCGCCCTTGCCGAACGGCAGTCCTTCCAGGCCGCGCAGGGTTGGCACGCCCGCGCCACTGCCGCGCGGGTAGCGTACGGCCACGGGGTGGTCCTGCTCGAACGCAGTGCTCAGCAACTGGCGGCATTCACGCTCGTCGGCCGGGCAGGCCATGCTCATGTGGGGAATGCAGCGCACGAAGGGGATGTCGTAGGCGCCCGCATGGGTGGCGCCGTCGGCCCCCACCAGGCCGGCGCGGTCCAGCGCAAACACCACCGGCAGGTTCTGCAGCGCCACGTCGTGGATCATCTGGTCATAGCCGCGCTGCAGGAAGGTGGAGTAGATCGCCACCACCGGCTTGACACCCTCGCAGGCCATGCCGGCCGCGAAGGTGATGGCATGCTGCTCGGCAATGCCCACATCGTAGTAGCGGCCGGGAAAGCGCTTTTCAAACTCGACCATGCCCGAGCCCTCGCGCATGGCGGGGGTGATCCCCACCAGCCGGTCGTCCTGCGCCGCCATGTCGCACAGCCACTCGCCAAACACCTGCGTGAAGGTCTGTTTGGGCACCGCCGCGCTTTTGACCAGGCCCACGGCCGGATCGAACTTGCCGGGGCCGTGGTAGGCCACGGGATCGGCCTCGGCCAGCTTGTAGCCCTGGCCTTTCTTGGTGACCACATGCAGGAACTGCGGGCCTTTGAGGCCCTTGATGTTCTCCAGCGTGGGGATCAGCGAATCGAGGTCGTGTCCGTCGATGGGCCCGATATAGTTGAAGCCGAATTTCTCGAACAGGGTGGCCGGCACCACCATGCCCTTGGCCTGCTGCTCCAGTCGCTTGGCCAGTTCCAGCAGCGGTGGCGCGTTCTTGAGCACGCTCTTGCCCACGTTCTTGGCGGCCGCGTAGAACTGGCCGCTCATGAGCTGGGCCAGGTAACGGTTGAGCGCTCCCACGGGCGGGCTGATGCTCATGTCGTTGTCGTTCAGGATCACGAGCAGGTTGGCATCGGCCACGCCGGCGTTGTTCAAGGCCTCGAAGGCCATGCCGGCCGTCATGGCGCCATCGCCGATGATGGCCACGGCATGCCGCTCTTCGCCTTTGCGCTGCGCAGCCAGCGCCATGCCCAGCGCTGCCGAGATGCTGGTGCTCGAATGCGCCGTGCCAAAGGTGTCATAGACGCTTTCGGCACGCTGCGGAAAGCCCGAGATACCGCCCAGCTGGCGCAGCGTGTGCATGCGGCCGCGCCGCCCGGTCAGGATCTTGTGCGGATAGGTCTGGTGGCCCACGTCCCACACCAGCCGGTCTTCAGGCGTGTGAAACACATGGTGCAGCGCCACGGTGAGCTCGACGGTGCCCAGGTTGGAGCTGAGGTGCCCCCCGGTCTGGGACACGCTGTCGATCACGAACGCGCGCAGCTCGGTAGCCAGCTGCTTGAGGTCGGCGCGGGACAGCTTGCGCAGGTCGGCGGGGTCGTTGATGGTCTGCAGCAGGGGAAAGGATGTCATGGACATTTACTATTTATTGAATAGCTGCTAGCGCTTTATACAAAAGCACCAGAGGCCAATTTGACATTCAAGGCATGGGGTTCGGACAAGCACCGGGCGTCAATACGAGCGGCTCACCACCATGTCGGCCAGCGCCGCCAACGCACGCGTGTCGGCCAGGCCCGAGGCGGCCAGCGCGGCTTGCGCCTGCGCCAGCAGCTCTTGCGCATGGGCCTGCGCAGGGGCAAGCCCCAGCAGGGAGACATAGGTGGGCTTGTCGCTGGCGGCATCCTTGCCGGCGGTCTTGCCCAATGTGGCCGAGTCGGCAACCACATCCAGGATATCGTCCACCACCTGAAATGCCAGGCCGAGCGCCGCGCCGTAATCCGCCAGCGCCTTGTGCGCCGCGGCACCTGACGCGCCACAGGCCGCGCCCATCATCACGCTGGCCTGGAGCAGCGCACCGGTCTTGAGGCGGTGCATCTGGCGCAACTGGTCCTGCGTCAGGGCCAGCCCCACACTGGCCAGGTCGATCGCCTGCCCGCCCGCCATGCCCGCCGATCCGGCAGCCCGCGCCAGCTGGCGGCACAGCGTGGCCTGCACGGCCGGGGCCATGCGTTCGTCGTCGGGCGTCAGCAATTCAAAGGCAAACGCCTGCAGCGCGTCGCCCGCCAGCAAGGCCTGCGCCTCGCCAAACTGCACATGCACCGTGGGCTTGCCGCGGCGCAGCACATCGTTGTCCATGCAGGGCATGTCGTCATGCACCAGCGAATAGGCATGGATCAGCTCGACGGCGCACGCCGCACGCAGGGCGGCTTCGTTCGCTCCGGCACGCAGGGCGGCTTCGTCCATTCCGGCACACAGAGCCGCTGGATCCATCCCAGCGCATGGGGCCGCTTCGCGCGCTGCGCCACCAGCCCCGCTTTGCACGGCCTCATAGGCCGCCAGCACCAGCAGCGGCCGCAGGCGCTTGCCACCATCGAGCACCGCGTAGCGCATGGCCTCGCCCAGGCCGGCGGGCGCATCACGGCCCACCCACTGCCCCAGGGCCTGCTCGACACGATCGAGGTGCCGACCGCTCCAGCCGGCCAGATCAAAAGCCGTGGAGATGCCGTGCACAGCCATCATTCCTGCGTCCATGGCTGCAGCGTGCCTTCATCGAGCACCTTGATCTGGTCCTGCACCGCTTCGAGCCGCTGGCGGCAAAACGCCAGCAATACCGCACCGCGCTGGTAGCCGGCCAGCATCTGATCGAGCGGCAGCTGGCCCGACTCGATGCGGCCCACGAGCTGCTCCAGCTCTTCCAGCGCCGCTTCATAGCTGGCAGGTTCGGCGGGTGGGGCGGTGGAGGCAGAGGCCTTGGGCATGGGCAGGACGGCAGAAGTTGCGCAGATAAAACAAACGATTTTAGGCGTACCCATGAGACGGCGCTGCCACACGCCCGCGACAGGTCCTGGCACACCGCCGGAGACGAAGCTGCCAGCACGGCCCGCACCCCCCGCGCCATGCAGCCGCCACCTGCCATAACGCGATTGGCAATACACGTAAGGGGGGTGCGGGAATAACCCCACCGCTTATAATCCCATTCCTTTCGAGCCGGCTAGCCACCTAGCCGGTTTTCTTTTTCCAGATGCGCCCCAGCGCACCTCCCACAACCTCCCTGTGGGGAGTCTTTAGGTCAGGTCCCCCATGTCTGATTTAAGTCTTCGACTGCGGCAGGCCGCAAGCCAACTACCAGTTTCAAGCTACTTTGACGAGGCGTTGTTCCAGCGCGAATTGGAAACCATCTTCCAGCGCGGGCCCCGCTATGTGGGGCACCAGCTTTCCGTGCCCCAACCGGGCGATTACCACGCCTTGCCCCAGGAGGGCGAAGGCCGCGCGCTGGTGCGCAACGCCCAGGGCGGCGTGGAGCTGATCTCCAACGTCTGCCGCCACCGCCAGGCGGTCATGCTCAAGGGCCGCGGTTCGCTGAACACCCAGCAAAAAGGCAGCGCGGGCGGCAACATCGTGTGCCCCCTGCACCGCTGGACCTACAAGGCCAGCGGCGAATTGCTGGGTGCGCCACACTTCGCGCACGACCCCTGCCTGAACCTCAACAACTACCAGCTGCGCGAGTGGAACGGCCTGCTCTTCGAGGACAACGGCCGCGACATCGGGGCCGACCTCGCAGGCATGGGCCCGCGTGCCGAGCTCTCGTTCGAGGGCTATGCGCTCGACCGCATCGAGCTGCACGAGTGCAATTACAACTGGAAGACCTTCATCGAGGTCTATCTGGAGGACTACCACGTCGGCCCCTTCCACCCGGGCCTGGGCCACTTCGTCACCTGCGATGACCTGAGCTGGGAATTCCAGAAGCAATACTCGGTGCAGACCGTGGGGGTGTCTTCGGCCTTCGGCCAGCCCGGCTCCGACGTGTACAAGAAGTGGCATGAGGTGCTGCTGAACTACCGCGGCGGCAAGATGCCCGAGCGCGGTGCCATCTGGCTCACCTACTACCCGCACATCATGGTCGAGTGGTATCCGCATGTGCTCACCGTCTCGACGCTGCACCCCATCAGCCCGACCAAGACGCTGAACATGGTGGAGTTCTACTACCCCGAGGAAATCGCCGCCTTCGAGCGCGAATTTGTCGGGGCCCAGCAGGCCGCCTACATGGAGACCTGCATCGAGGACGACGAGATCGGCGAGCGCATGGACGCCGGCCGCAAGGCCCTGCTGGCGCGCGGAGACAATGAGGTGGGCCCCTACCAGAGCCCCATGGAAGACGGCATGCAGCACTTTCATGAGTGGTACCGCGAGGCCATGGGCCAGACAACGCCAAAGGCCTGAATACGGCGAGCCAACCACCCAACAAGCCCGACAGCGCACAGACGCTCTCATTACAATAGCTGCCAGCGCTTGCTTTTCAAGCGCTGGCAGCTATTTTTATTGTTCACCCCATTTTTTCCCGATTGATTCCATGCAAGCCCTCTGGATGGTGTTGGCCGCGTTCCTGTTTGCGAGCATGGGCGTGTGCGTCAAGATCGCCTCGGCCCATTTCAACGCCGCCGAGCTGGTCTGCTATCGCGGCCTGATCGGCATCGCAATCCTGTGGCTGCTGGCGCGCTCCCAGCGCGTGGCACTGGCCACGCGCTACCCCGGCATGCACGCCTGGCGCAGCCTGGTCGGCGTGGCATCGCTGGGCGCCTGGTTCTATGCCATTGCCCACCTGCCGCTGGCCACGGCCATGACGCTCAACTACATGAGCAGCGTGTGGATTGCCGCCTTTCTGGTGGGCGGCGCGCTGCTGGCCTGGCGCCCTTCGGCCGCGTCGCCACGTCCGGCGTTCCAGGGCCCGCTGGTGCTGACGGTGCTGACCGGATTTGTCGGGGTGGTGATGATGCTGCGCCCCAGCCTCGACCAGAACCAGGCATTTGCCGGACTGATCGGCCTCATGTCGGGCATGACAGCCGCCTTTGCCTACATGCAGGTGGTCGCGCTGTCGCGTCTGGGCGAGCCCGAATCGCGCACGGTGTTCTATTTCGCCGTGGGTTCGGCCGTGGCCGGCGGCACCGCCCTGCTGGTCACCGGCACCTCGCCCTGGCCGGGCTGGCCCGCGCTGTGGCTGCTGCCCATTGGCGTGCTGGCGGCGGGCGGGCAGCTGTGCATGACAAAGGCCTACGCCAGCGCCAAGACCCAGCGCGGCACCCTGGTGGTGGCCAACCTGCAGTATTCGGGCATCGTGTTTGCGGCTATCTACAGCGTGGCGCTGTTTGGCGACCAGATTTCGCCCATGGGCTGGATCGGCATGGTGCTGATCGTGGGCAGCGGCATCGTGGCCACCGTGCTGCGCACCCGCGCCGCGCCCGGGGCACCGGCCGAGGAACATTGACACAATGGAGGCACTCCATTGCCCTCCACCTTCGCCCTGGTGCCTGCGCGTACCCGACAGCCCATGACCTACACCACCCTGGTATCCGCCCCCGACCTGCAATCCCTGATCGCCAGCGGCGCGCCGCTGATGGTGTTTGACTGCAGCTTTGACCTGACGCAACCAACGGCCGGTGCACAGCAGTACGCACAGGCCCACATCCCGGGCGCCGTGTACGTCCACCTCGACAACGACCTGAGCGCCAAACACGGCGCACCCGGTATGCACGGCACCGTCACTGCGCAGGAGGCCGACCAGCCCGCATCGGGCGGCCGCCACCCGCTGCCCAGCCGCGAGCGCTTTGCCATCTGGCTCTCCAGCGTGGGCTTTGCCAACGGCATGCAGGCCGTGGTGTACGACCGCAACGGCGCCAACTACTGTGGCCGCCTGTGGTGGATGCTCAAGTGGGCCGGGCACGATGCCGTGGCGGTGCTCGATGGCGGCCTGCAGGCCTGGCAGGCAGCGGGCGGCGCGGTCGCCAGCGGTGCGGAGCCCGCGCACTTCCAGTCCAACTTTCAGCTGGGCGCGCCCCTGCGCCAGCTGGCCACGGCATGCGACGTGCTGGCACGCCTGCAGCAATCCGGCCAGACCGTGCTCGACGCCCGCGCAGGCGCCCGCTACCGCGGGGAGGTGGAACCGCTGGACCCCGTGGCGGGCCACATTCCGGGGGCCCTCAACCGCCCGTTCACCGACAACATCGGCACCGATGGCCGCTTCAAGCCTGCGGCCATGCTGCGCGCCGAATTCGACACCCTGCTGGGCGGCCGCGACCCGGCCACCGTGGTGCACCAGTGCGGCAGTGGCGTGAGTGCAGTGCCCAACCTGCTGGCCATGGAAGTGGCGGGCCTGGGCCCCACCGCACTGTTTGCCGGCAGCTGGAGTGAATGGTGCGCCGACCCCGCCCGCCCCGTCGAAAAAGGCTGAGAGGGCGAGATCCGGCAACCTGGGTTGCCAAAGCGCAAAAAAGAGGGTTGGTAGCCGCTGTCAAAACCTTGTGCAGAACGCAGGGGCAACGCCTGAGAGCCTGCTGACCCAGCACGCGGCCAAGAAGGTCGGCAACGAGGCCACCAACACGCGGCACGCCAGCCACCGCCAAAGCCCCGCCAAGAGCGTTCTGAAAAGATCCCGCCAGAGGATCCCCAGCGGCAAGGTCCCGCGACAAATCGGCAAGCCATGAGGATTTTGGCGTGCGCGGCTCCCCCGCAGACAAGCGATGGCCGCCTACAGGACAGGGGTTGCGGCTGCCGCACAATCCGCGCATGACCGAGCCCACAGAGCCCATCCCGCCGCCACCGCACGCTTCGCCGGTGCCACCCGCCCCGTCGCCCCATTCCGCCGATGCGCAGCCCGCTGCCGCCAGCGAGCCCACGCCCACACTGGCGGCACCCGCGCAGCCCGCCTCCACGGCACCCCGCCAGCGGGCGCCGGTGATGCTGCAGATGCCGGTGGATGTGCGCAATCTGTCGCTGGCGCTGCTGGCGCTGTTTGCCAGCGTGGCACTGCTGCACTGGGCCAGCGCGGTGTTCATTCCCATCATGCTCAGCCTGCTGCTGACCACGGCCCTCAGGCCCACGGTGGAAGCCCTGTGGCGCTGGCATGTGCCGCGCTGGCTGGGGGCGGGCGTGCTGCTGATTGCCATTGTCTCGGGCCTGGCAGCCACGGCCTGGTCGCTCAGCGACGGTGCAGCGCAGCTGGTGGACTCGCTGCCCGTTGCGGCCAAGAAAGTGCGCGACAGCCTCAAGAACCGCACGGGCGCCAGCAGCCCCCTGGACACCGTGCAAAAGGCCGCAACGCAGATCGAGCAGGCCGCCAGCGACAATGGCGCCAGCACCCCGGCGCGCCGCGGCGTGCAGCGGGTCATCATCGAACGCCCGCCCTTCAATATCCGAGACTACCTCTGGAGCGGAACCATGGGGCTCATGTCGGCGCTGGGGCAGCTCATGGTGGTGATTTTTCTCACCTACTTTGCGCTGGCCTCGGGCAACCTGTTTCGCGACAAGCTGGTGCGCATTGCGGGCACCAGCCTGGAGCGGCGCAAGATCACCATCCATGTGCTCGCAGACATCACCAGCCAGATCCAGCGCTACCTGCTGGTCCAGGTCTTCACGAGTGTGCTGGTGGGGCTGGCAACCGGCGCGGCCTACTGGGCGCTGGGCCTGGAGAATGCAGCGGTGTGGGGCGTGGTGGCTGCGGTGCTCAACCTGGCGCCCTACATCGGCTCGGCGCTGGTCACGGGGGCGTCGGGGCTGGTGGCCTTTTTGCAGTTCGGCACGCTGGACATGGCCCTGGCGATCGGCGGCGCCTCGCTGGTCATCCACACCATCGTCGGCAACCTGCTCACCCCTTGGCTCACCAGCCGCGCCAGCAGCATGAGCCCCGTGGCGGTGTTCGTGAGCGTGCTCGCCTGGGGCTGGCTGTGGGGCCTGTGGGGGCTGCTGTTGGGCATCCCGGTGATGATGGCCGTGAAGGCCGTCTGCGACCGGGTGGAGGACCTGAAGCCGGTGGGCGAGTTGCTGGGGGACTGAGAACCTGCCCCCTCAACCCGTGTTGCGCAACCCGGCCGCAATCCCGTTGATCGAGATGTGGATACCCGTCTGTACCCGCTCGTCGCCCTGGCCTGCGCGCCAGCGGCGCACCAGTTCCACCTGCAGGTGGTGCAGCGGATCGATGTAGGGAAAACGGTGCTTGATGGAGCGGGCCAGCGCCGTGTTGTGCGTGAGGCGCTGCTTGTCGCCGGTGATGCGGGTCAGCGCATCGGCCGTGCGGTGCCACTCGGCCTCGATGGCGCTGAACACCCTCTTGCGCAGGCGGGCGTCGGTAACGAGTTCGCTGTAGCGCGAGGCCAGCGCCAGGTCGCTCTTGGCAAGCACCATGTCCATGTTGGACAGCAGCGTGCGAAAGAACGGCCACTGGCGGTACATCCGCTGCAGCAAAGCCATCTGGGCCTTGGGGTCCTTGCCCTCCAGGTTGACGAACGCTTCCACCGCAGCGCCAAAGCCGTACCAGCCGGGCAGCGTGAGGCGGCACTGGCCCCAGCTGAAGCCCCAGGGAATCGCGCGCAGGTCTTCGATCTTCTGGCTGGCCTTGCGCGATGCCGGGCGCGAGCCGATGTTGAGCTCGGCAATCTCGCGGATGGGCGTGGAATTGAAGAAATAGTCGGTGAAGCCCGGGGTTTCGTACACCAGCGCCCGGTAGGCGTCCATGCTGGCCTTTGACAGCTGCGCGGCGGCGTCCAGAAACGCCTTGGTGGCCGATTTGGTGGGTTGCAGCAGCGTGGCTTCGAGCGTGGCGGCGACCAGGGTTTCGAGGTTGCGCCGGCCAATCTCGGGGTTGGCGTACTTCGAGGCAATCACCTCGCCCTGCTCGGTCAGGCGGATCTGGCCCCGCACGGTGCCCGGGGGTTGCGCCAGGATGGCCTGGTAGCTCGGGCCGCCGCCCCGCCCCACGGTGCCGCCGCGGCCATGGAACATGCGCAGCTGGATGCCATGGCTGGTGGCCAGCTCGTCGAACAGCTCCACCAGCGCGATCTCGGCGCGGTACAACTCCCAGTTGCTGGTGAAGATGCCGCCATCCTTGTTGCTGTCGCTGTAGCCCAGCATGATGTCCTGTTCGCCACCACTGCGCTGCACCAGCGCGGCCACGCCGGGCAAGGCATAGAACTCGCGCATGATGGGCGCGGACTGCGCCAGGTCTTCGATGGTCTCGAACAAGGGCACCACGATGAGGTGATTTTTCGACTCGGCATCAAGCGTGCCGTCCATCAGGCCCACTTCTTTTTGCAGCAGCAGCACTTCCAGCAGGTCGCTCACCGTTTCGGTGTGGCTGATGATGTAGTGGCGAATCGCCTCGTGCCCATAGCGCTGGCGCAGCGTACGGGCCGTTTCAAAGATGGCCAGCTCGCCTTGCGTGTGGGCTGAATACTGGGCGCCCACCACGCGCAGCGGACGCGCGTCGTTGAGCAGCTTGATCAGCAGCGCGCGCTTGGCGGCCTCCTGCAGGCTGCTGTAGTTCGGCTCGATGCGGGCCGTGGCCAGCAATTCGGCCACCACCTCTTCGTGCTTGTCGGAGCTCTGGCGCAGGTCCACCGTGGCCAGGTGAAAGCCGAACACCTCCACCGCGCGGATCAGCGGGTGCAGGCGCTCTGCGGCCATGGCTTCGCCGTGGTGGGATTTGAGCGAGGTTTCGATCACGCGCAGGTCGGCCAGGAACTCTTGCGCACTGGCATAGGCATTCTGCGGCGCCACCGCATGCCGGGCGGCCTCGCCGCCGGTCAGGTCCTTGAGCGACGCCGCCAGGCGCGCGTAGATGCCGGTCAGGGCACGGCGGTAGGGCTCGTCCTGGCGGTGTTCATTGGTGTCGGGCGAGCGCTGGGCCAGCGCCTGCATTTCGGGCGATACCGCCACCAGCCGCGCCGACAGCGACAGCTCGCCCCCCAGAAAATGCACCTCGGTGAGGTAGTGGCGCAGCGCCATGTCGGACTGGCTGCGCAAGGCATATTGCAGGGTTTGCGCCGTCACGTTGGGATTGCCATCGCGGTCGCCGCCGATCCACTGGCCCATGCGCAAGAAGCTGTGCACCGGGTACTGGCCCAGTTCGCGCTCCAGGTCCGCGTAGATCTTGGGAATCTCGCGCAGGAAAGTGGCTTCGTAATACGACAGCGCGTTCTCGATCTCGTCGGCCACCGTGAGCTTGCTGTAGCGCAGCAGCCGCGTTTGCCACAGCTGGGCCACGCGGGCGCGCAGCAGGGCTTCGTTGGCCGCCAGCTCGCGCGGTGTGAGCGCGTCCTTGGCGCTGTTGTACAGCTGGGCGCGCACCTGGATATCGTCGCGCACGGCCAGCAGCTGGGCGATGTCGCGCTCGGCATCCAGGATGCTTTTGCGCTGCACCTCGGTGGGGTGGGCCGTGAGCACCGGCGCCACATAGCTGCTGGCCAGCGTCTGCGCAATGGTCTTGGGCGCAATGCCGGCCCAGCGCAGGCGCGACAGGGCCACCTCGATGCTGCCCTCCTGCGTGTCGCCCGCGCGCTCGTGCACGGCGCGGCGGCGGATGTGGTGGCGGTCTTCGGCCAGGTTGGCCAGGTGGCTGAAGTAGGTGAAGGCGCGGATCACGCTCACCGTCTGGTCGCCCGACAGCGACTTGAGCAGTTTTTTCAGGGCACGGTCGGCCTCCTGGTCGGCATCGCGCCGGAAAGCCACCGAGAGCTTGCGCACCTGCTCCACCAGTTCGTAGGCCTCCACCCCCTCCTGCTCTCGGATCACGTCACCCAGAATGCGCCCCAGCAGGCGGATATCGTCTATCAGGGGCTGGTCCTTGTCGGATCGTTTCATGGGGTGGGTCTCCGGATTGAGGGGGCAGCCGGCCGCTGCCCGCCTGCTGCGCAGGCCTGTGCGGACACCAGCCACCGGTGCGGCGCGATGCTAGCATTGCTGCTTGCCCAATGATTACAAATAGGTTACGAAATTGAGCCCGACACAACCCCTCTCCCTGGTGATCGCCACGCGCGAAAGCCGCCTGGCCCTGTGGCAAGCCGAACATGTGCAGGCCCTGCTGCGCGCACGCGGCCACTCCGTATCGCTGCTGGGCATGACCACCCAGGGCGACCAGATCCTGGACCGCAGCCTCTCCAAGGTGGGCGGCAAGGGCCTGTTCGTCAAGGAATTGGAGGTGGCGCTCGACGAAGGCCGTGCCCACATCGCCGTGCACTCGCTCAAAGACGTCCCCATGGATTTGCCCGCAGGCTTTGCCCTGGCCTGCGTGATGGAGCGCGAAGACCCGCGCGATGCCTTTGTCTCACCCCGCTACGCATCGCTCGATGCCCTGCCCCAGGGCGCGGTGGTCGGCACCTCCAGCCTGCGCCGCCAGGTGCTGCTGCAGGCCCTGCGGCCCGACCTCAGGATCGAGCCCCTGCGCGGCAACCTCGATACGCGCCTGCGCAAGCTCGATGAAGGCAACTACGACGCCATCGTGCTGGCGGCCGCGGGTCTCAAGCGCCTGGGCCTGCAGGATCGCATCCGCACCGAATTCGCCACCACCGACATGCTGCCCGCCGCGGGCCAGGGCGCCCTGGGTATCGAGATCCGCAGTGACCGCCAGGACCTGATGGCGGCGCTGGCACCGCTGGCGCACCAGGAATCCTGGCTCACCGTGACGGCCGAACGTGCCGTCAGCCGCTCCATGGGCGGCAGCTGCTCGATGCCGCTGGCCGCGCATGGCCGGCTGGTGCAGGGCACCCTGCACCTGGACGCCGCCTGGGGCGACCCCGACGGCCGCACGCCCCTGGTGCGCGCCAGCGCCAGCGCCCCGGTGGCCACGCTGGCAGCCGCCGATGCCCTGGGCGTCGAGATTGCCGCCCGCCTGCGCGCCGGTGGTGCCCGGGGCGTTGACCCCGTGGCCGGCTGAGATCACGGTGGCCAGCGCCCGCATCATCGTCACCCGACCGGCGCGCGAGGCAGCGCACTGGGTGGAGCAACTGGGCGCGCGCGGCCATGCCGCCACGGCGCTGCCCCTGATTGCCATTGGCCCCTGCACCGACCCCGCTGCCCGGACCGCGCTGGCCCAGGCCCGTGCACACCTCGACCGCTACCGCGCCGCCATGTTTGTCAGCGGCAATGCCGCGGACTATTTTTTTGATCAAAAAGAGCCTCTGGCGCCTGGTGCGATTGCGCCATCAGCGATCACAACAAGAGCCTGGGCACCTGGCCCCGGAACTGTGCAGGCGCTGGTGCACGCGGGGGTTCCCCGCGAGCGCATCGACAGCCCGGCGCCCGACGCCCTGCAGTTTGATTCGGAAGCCCTGTGGCAGCGGGTGGCACCGCAGGTGCGCGCAGGCGACCGCATTCTCATCGTGCGCGGCTGCTCCGAGGGCTCGGCTCCCGGTCCGGGCCAGGGCCGCGACTGGCTGGCACGCCAGATCGAGCAGGCCGGCGCCACGGTGGATTTCGTGGTGGCCTACACCCGTGGCGCCCCGCATCTCACGCCTGAGCAGACCGCGCTGGCCCATGCCGCCGCGAGCGACGGATCGTGGTGGCTGCTCAGCAGCTCGGAAGCCCTCACGCACCTGGCCAGCGCCGTGCCAGGCCTGGTACTGCGGGCAGCGCGCGCCCTGGCCACGCACCCGCGCATTGCGCAATCGGCACGCGCCGCCGGTTTTGGCCAGGTACAGGAATGCCGACCCGCACTGGACGACGTGATGGCCTCGATAGAATCGGTGGCATGAGCCCCGAGCCCTCCATCGATCCGTCCACCCCAGTCGCCCCAGGCACCCCGGTGAGCGCTGCCGCACCCGGCGCGAGCCCGGCGGTGGGGGTCGCCCCGGTCGCAACGCCGCGACGCACCGGTGTCGGCACCTATCTGCTGGGCGCGGTGGCCCTCGCGGCCCTGGTCAGCAGCGGGCTGCTGTGGCAAAAGCTCAACACCATCCAGGAGCAGCTGGCGCGCCAATCGGCCGATGCAGGGGCCCAGGCCGTCGAAGCGCGAACCATGGCGCGCCAGGCCGAAGAACTGGTGCGCGACACGGCCGCCCGCCTCTCGGTGACCGAGGCCCGGGTGGGCGAGGTGGCACTGCAGCGCAGCCAGCTCGAAGAACTCATGCAAAGCCTGTCGCGATCACGCGACGAAAACCTCGTGGTCGATATTGAATCGGCCATCCGCCTGGCGCAACAGCAGGCCCAGCTCACGGGCAGCCTCGAACCCCTGGTGGCCACGCTCAAGAGCGCAAACCAGCGCATCGAGCGCGCGGCACAGCCCCGCCTGGCCCCGGTGCAGCGCGCCATAGGCCGTGACCTCGACCGGCTCACCCGCGCCACCGTCACCGACACCGCCGGCCTGCTGGTCCGTCTCGACGACCTGGTGCGCCAGGTAGATGAACTGCCCGTGCAGAATGCCGTGGCCCAGGCCGCCGCCACGCGCCGCCTGGCAATCGTAACCCCCGGCCCTGCAAACGCGGGGGCAGCCCCGCAAGGTGACCAAGCCTGGTGGCAGGCCACGCTGCAGCGCAGCTGGGAGGTCGTGCGCGACGAGGCCCGCAACCTGGTGCGCGTGAGCCGCATCGACCAGCCCGAGGCCATTTTGCTGGCCCCCGAGCAGACTTTCTTCCTGCGCGAGAACCTCAAGCTCAAGCTGCTCAACGCCCGCCTGGGGGTACTCGCGCGCCAGTTCGAGTCGGCCCGCGCCGATCTGACCGCCGCCACCGCGGCACTCAACAAGTATTTCGACCCGGCATCGCGCCGCACGCAGGCTGCCGCCGCCTTGCTGCAGACCGCCCAGGCCAGCATGAAGGCCGCCGAGCAGCCCCGTCTGGACGAAACCCTCTCGGCACTGGCCACGGCCGCTGCGGGAAGATGATGAGCCCCCCTGAGTCGCTTCGCGCCTTCCCCCCAAGGGGGGACGCCACCCGCGGCCTGGCAAAGCCAGTTCCACGGTGGCGCTGGCATGGGTGCGCGCCACTTTTCCAGGCTACGGGTGCGCGTAGCGCAATGGGTCACTGATATGCGTGCTGCACTTTGGCTTTTGGCGTTGTTTGGCGTGGCCGTGGCCGCGGCCCTGTTTGCGGGCAACAACCAGGGCACCATCACGTTGTACTGGCCGCCCTACCGCATCGACCTGTCCCTGAACATGGTGGTGCTGCTGCTGGTGAGCACCTTTGTCACGGTGTATGCCGCGATGAGCGCGCTGGCCGCCCTGCTGAATTTGCCGCGCCAGGCCCTGCGGTGGCGTGTGCAGCAAAAAGAACGTGCCATGCACGGCGCCATGCTGGATGCCCTGGCGCACATGCTCGCCGGTCGCTTCATCCGCTCACGCAAGGCGGCACTGACGGCCCTGTCCAAGGAAGCAGCGCTCACCACCGACGGAGAAACAGTGCCCCACGGCCTCCACCTGAGGGCATTGGCGCACATGGTGGCCGCCGAAAGCTCACACGCGCTGCAGGACCGCGCCACGCGCGACAGCCATTTGCAGCAGGCCCTGGGCCAGGTGGCCGCAGGCGGCACCGCGCACGAGCAGGAACTGCGTGAAGGCGTGCACATGCGTGCCGCGCGCTGGCTGCTGGATGACCGCGACGCCCGTGCCGCCCTCGAACGACTTGCCGTTCTGCCGCAGGGCGCCGCCCGGCGCACGCTGGCGCTGCGCATCCGGCTCAAGGCCACCCGTCTGGCGCGGCAGACGCAGGACGCGCTGGACACGGCGCGCCTGCTGGGCAAGCACCACGCCTTCTCGGCCGGCGCCGCACAAAGCATCGTGCGCGGCCTGGCCACCGAGCTCATCAATGGCGCGCACGACACGGCCCAGTTGCAACAGACCTGGCTGCACCTGGAACAGTCCGAACGCGGCATGCCGGAACTGGCCATCCACGCGGCCCAGCGCCTGGCAACCCTGGGGGGCGAACCGGCGCAGGTGAGGGCCTGGCTGCTGCCGGCCTGGGACCTCATGGTGAAGCAGCCGCATGCCCTGCCCGACCCGCATGCGCTCAAGCTGGTGCGGGCCCTCGAATCGACCCTGGATACGCTCGATGCCTCCTGGCTGGCGCGCATCGAATCCGCCCAGCAGGCCAACCCGCGCGATGCCCACCTGCAATACTTGGCGGGCGTGGCCTGCCTGAAACGCGAGTTGTGGGGCAAGGCACAGCAGCTGCTGACCCAGGCCACCCCGCATTTGCCCGACGCCGGCCTGCGCGCCAGCGCGTGGCGCCATCTTGCCGCGCTGGCCGAGCGCCGCAACGACAGCGAAGCCGCCGCAGCCGCCTGGAAAAAGGCCGCACTCGCGCATTGAAGCGGCGCTGGCGCAGTGGGCCGCCGCCCTGGCGGCCAGCCCCTCTTTACAGCGGGCGTTGGGGAACTTTGAGCGCAGACGGCCGATCAATTCAGTTTTTTTGAATTGAACCGTCAATCCATCTGAAACCCACCCGTCCCGTGACTCCCTAAACTGGAGCCATTCCTGCACGGCATCCGCCTGGCAAGTGCTGCATACCGTGCAGCCTCGCGCCACGGACAACCTCAACGCTTTCACCAACATGCCTTCCTCCGACCCCGGCCAGGCCCTTGCCGCCCCACGCTATACCCACACCGCCATGCTGCTGCACTGGCTGCTGGGCCTTGCGCTGGTCACCCTGTTTGGCGTCGGCCTGTACATGGCCGACCTGCCCTTTTCCCCCCAGCGCCTGAAGCTCTACAACTGGCACAAGTGGGCCGGGGTCAGCATCCTGGTGCTGTCGCTGCTGCGCCTGGGCTGGCGCCTGGTGCACCGGCCTCCGCACCTGCCGGCCCGCGTGCAAAACGCCATGCCCCGGTGGCAGCAGATGGCGCACCACGGCGCGCACCACCTGCTGTACCTGCTGTTTTTCGCTGTGCCCCTGCTGGGCTGGGCCTACAGCTCGGCGGCAGGCTTTCCCATCGTGTTTCTCGGACTGTGGCAGTTGCCCGACTTCGCCCCGGTCAGCCCGGATCTGGCCGATGCACTGAAACCACTGCACAAGCTCAGCGCCATGGCGATGGCAGCGCTCGTGGTGGCGCATGTGGCTGCCGCGCTCAAGCACCAGTTCATTGACCGCGACGGGCTGCTGCAGCGCATGCTGCCGGGCCGCCGCTGATCCCCGTCGCCCCATTTTTCAGGAGTGCCTCCCATGCAAGTTTCTTCCTATTTCTCGGCCCTGGCCCTGGGCAGCGCCGCCCTGCTGGCGGCCCAGCCTGCGCTGGCACAGCAAAAGCTGGTGCCCGCCCAGAGCGAAGTGCAGTTCACCGCGCGCCAGATGGGTGTGCCGCTGCAAGGCCATTTCAAGAAGTTCGACGCACAGGTCAGCTTTGACCCCGCCAAGCTGGCCACGAGCAAGATCGCCTTCATGGTGGACACCGGCAGCGCCACCATGGGCTCACGCGAAACCGATTCCGAGCTGCCCAAGCCCACCTGGTTCAACGTGCCCCAGTTCCCGCAGGCCACGTTCCAGTCCAGCGCCATCAAGGCCCTGGGCGCAGGCAAATTCGAGGTGGCCGGCAAGCTCAGCATCAAGGGCGTGGCCCGCGACGTGGTGGTGCCGGTCACGCTGGTGCAAAACGGCGCCACCACCATGGCTACCGGCGCGCTGCCACTCAAGCGCCTGGCGTTCAAGATCGGCGAGAACGAGTGGGCCGACACCTCCATGGTGGCCGACGATGTGCAGGTGAAATTCAAGCTTGCACTCTCCGGCGTGGCCAAGCTCTGATCGTTTTTCTTTCCGTTCCCCCTGTTTCCCCATCCTTTTCATTCAGGAGTTTTTTGATGCGCAAATCCCTTTTCGCCCTTGCCGCCACCGCCGTGCTGGCCACTGCCGCCCAAGCAGCCCCCGCTACCTACGCCATTGACCCCACGCACACCTTTGCCACCTTCGAGATCGGCCACTTCGGCGCCACCACCAACCGTGGCCGCTTCGACAAGAAGGAAGGCACCGTGCAATTCGACAAGGCGGGCAAGAGCGGCAAGGTCGATATCACGCTCGACGTCGCCTCGATCAACACTGGCACCGCGGCCTTTGACAAGCACCTGCAAAGTGCCGAGCTTTTTGACGCGGCCAAGCACCCCACGGCCAAGTTTGTCTCGGACAAGTTCCACTTCAACGGCGACAAGGTCACTGCGGTCGATGGCAAGCTGACGCTCGCCGGCAAAACCCAGCCCGTCACGCTGAAGGCCAACCAGTTCGCCTGTTACGACAACCCGATGCTCAAGCGCGAAGTCTGCGGTGGCGACTTCGAGACCACCATTGACCGCACGGCATTCGGCATCAACTACGGCGTGGATTGGGGCTTCCCCAAGAACGTGCGCCTGGTGGTCCAGGTCGAAGCCGTCAAGCAATAAGCCCCCGGCAGTTTCACGCCCGTCAAAAAGCCGCCTGCTGGAATCCAGCAGGCGGCTTTTTTAGCACCTGAACGAATGAACAACCCGCAAGGCGCAAGGGGCGCGCCGCCGACCAAGCTGCCGGGGCTTTTCCCGTGCGGCACAAACGCTCATTTATTAATAGCTATTGACGCTTATAGAACATGCACCGGAGGCAAAAACGCTCCAAAACCCAGCATGTGTTCAGGACCGCAGGAGCTGGCCGGTAAAATCGATGCATCCCGCCCCCAGTCAACCTGACGGCATCCTTTGGGGATGCCGTTTTCATTTGCCATTCCGCCATGAGCGACACCACTGCCCAACCCGGCCTCGACAGCCTCTCCAAGTCCTTCGAACCCGCCGCCCTGGAAGCCCACTGGGGCCCCGAGTGGGAGCGCCGCGGTTACGGCGCAGCGGGCGTTCGTGGCACCGGCGCGCCCCAGGCCGGCGCACCGTCGTTTGCCATCCAGCTGCCGCCCCCCAACGTCACGGGCACACTGCACATGGGCCATGCGTTCAACCAGACGATCATGGACAGCCTCACCCGCTACCACCGCATGCGCGGGCACAACACGGCCTGGGTGCCCGGCACCGACCACGCCGGCATCGCCACGCAGATCGTGGTGGAGCGCCAGCTGCAGGAACAGGGCATCAGCCGCCACGACATGGGCCCCACCCCGCCCGAGGCGCGCAAGAATTTCGTCGCCAAGGTGTGGGAGTGGAAGGAAAAGAGCGGCAACACCATCACCACACAGATGCGCCGCATGGGCGACAGCGTGGACTGGAGCCGCGAATACTTCACCATGGACGACAAGCTCTCCAAGGTGGTGACCGAGACCTTCGTGCGCCTGTACGAGCAGGGCCTGATCTACCGGGGCAAGCGCCTCGTCAACTGGGACCCCAAGCTCCAGTCCGCCGTGTCCGACCTGGAAGTCGAGAACGAGGAGAAGGACGGTTCGCTCTGGCACATCGCCTACCCACTGGCCGACGGCTCGGGCCAGCTCGTGGTGGCCACCACGCGCCCCGAAACCATGCTGGGCGACGTGGCGGTGATGGTGCACCCCGAGGATGAGCGCTACAAGCATCTGATCGGCAAGATGGTGAACCTGCCGCTGTGCGACCGCCAGATCCCGGTGATCGCCGACGACTATGTGGACAAGGAATTCGGCACCGGCGTGGTGAAAGTCACGCCCGCGCACGACCAGAACGACTACGCCGTGGGCCAGCGCCACCAGCTGCCGATGATCTGCGTGCTCACGCTGCAGGCCACGGTGAACGAGAACGCCCCGGCCAAATACCAGGGCATGGACCGCTTCGTGGCGCGCAAGGCCGTGGTGGCCGACCTGGAAGCCCTGGGCCTGCTGATCGAAACCAAGAAGCACAAACTCATGGTGCCGATCTGCACCCGCACCGGCCAGGTGGTCGAGCCCATGCTCACCGACCAGTGGTTCGTGGCCATGAGCAAGGTGGGCGCGGGCGACGCTACCGGCAAATCCATCGCACAAAAAGCCATCGATGCCGTGGCCAGCGGCGAGGTGCAGTTCGTACCCGAGAACTGGGTCAACACCTACAACCAGTGGATGAACAACATCCAGGACTGGTGCATCAGCCGCCAGCTGTGGTGGGGCCACCAGATCCCGGCCTGGTACGACGAAGACGGCAACGTGATCGTGGCCCGCAACGAGGCCGAGGCCCAGGCCAAGGCCCCGGGCAGGCAGCTGCGCCGCGACGAAGACGTGCTCGACACCTGGTATTCGTCGGCCCTCGTGCCGTTTTCCACCATGGGGTGGCCGAACCAGGGCGACAGCGCCACCGACGATTTCAACCTCTACCTGCCCAGCAGCGTGCTGGTGACGGGCTACGACATCATCTTCTTCTGGGTCGCCCGGATGATCATGATGACCACGCACTTCACGGGCCGCGTGCCGTTCAAGCATGTCTACATCCACGGCCTGGTGCGCGACGCGCAGGGCAAGAAGATGTCCAAGTCCGAAGGCAATGTGCTCGACCCGGTGGACCTGATCGACGGCATCGCCCTGGAGCCGCTGCTCGACAAGCGCACCACCGGCCTGCGCAAGCCCGAAACGGCGCCCACCGTGCGCAAGAACACGCAAAAGGAATTCCCCGAGGGCATCCCGGCCTATGGCGCCGATGCGCTGCGCTTCACCTTTGCCGCGCTGGCCAGCCTGGGCCGCAGCATCAACTTCGACAGCAAGCGCTGCGAGGGCTACCGCAACTTCTGCAACAAGCTCTGGAACGCCAGCCGCTTTGTGCTGATGAACTGCGAAGGCCAGGACTGCGGGCTGGATGCGAGCCAGGGCTGCACCGAGAGCTACATGCACTTCAGCCAGGCCGACCGCTGGATCACCTCGCTGCTGCAAAAAACCGAGGCCGAAGTGGCCAAGGGCTTTGCAGAGTACCGCCTGGACAACGTGGCCAACACGATCTACGACTTCGTCTGGAACGAGTACTGCGACTGGTACCTGGAGATCGCCAAGGTGCAGATCCAGAACGGGACCGAGGCCGAGCAGCGCGCCACGCGCCGCACGCTGATCCGCGCCCTCGAAGCCATCCTGCGCCTGGCCCACCCCATCATCCCGTTCATCACCGAAGCCCTGTGGCAGACGGTGGCGCCCGTGGCCGGATTGAAGGGCGAGTCGGTCAGCATAGCCCGCTACCCCGAGGCCCAGTCCGCGAAAATCGACGAGGCGTCCATCGCCCACATGGGTCGTGTGAAGGGCCTGGTGGACGCCTGCCGCGCCCTGCGCGGCGAGATGAACGTTTCGCCCTCCACCCGCCTGCCGTTGTTCGTGGTGGGCGACACCGACTTCATGCGCGGCGTGGCCCCGGTGCTGCAAGCCCTGGCCAAGCTCAGCGAGGTCAAGGTGTTTGACGACGAGGCCGAATGGAGCAAGGCCGCGCAGGCCGCGCCAGTGGCCGTGGTGGGCGATGCCCGCATGTGCCTGTACATGGAAATTGACGTGGCCGCCGAAAAGGCCCGCCTGACCAAGGAAACCACCCGCATCGAAGGCGAGATCACCAAGGCCCACAACAAGCTCTCCAACGAGGCCTTTGTGGCCAAGGCCCCCCCGGCCGTGATCGACCAGGAGAAAAAGCGCATCGCCGACTTTGGCGCCACGCTGGCCCGCCTGCGCGACCAGCTGGTCCGCCTGGGCTGATCCGCCGAGCCGCCTTTCACCACCCACCCACAGCACACCCACCATGATCCAGTCCACCAATACCCCCGTGCGCAAAGCCGTGTTTCCCGTGGCAGGCCTCGGCACCCGCTTTCTGCCGGCCACCAAGGCATCGCCCAAGGAAATGCTGCCTGTGGTGGACAAGCCGTTGATCCAATACGCCGTGGAAGAAGCCTACGCGGCCGGCATCCGCCACATGATCTTCGTCACCGGCCGCAGCAAGCGCGCCATTGAAGACCATTTCGACACCGCCTACGAACTGGAGGCCGAGCTGGAAGCCGCCGGCAAGAAAGAGCTGCTGGAGCTGGTGCGCTCCATCCAGCCCGACGACATGGACTGCGCCTTTGTGCGTCAGCCGCGTTCGCTGGGCCTGGGCCATGCCGTGCTGTGCGCCGAGGCGCTGGTGGGCAACGAGCCCTTTGCCGTGCTGCTGGCCGACGACCTGATGGTGGGCCCACCCGGTGGCGAAGCCGTGCTGGCGCAGATGGCCACCGCGTTTCGCCAGCAGGGGCGCTCTGTGATTGCCGTGCAGGAGGTGCCGCTCGACCAGGTTCATCGCTACGGCATCGTGGCGGGCGAGCCCGCTGGCGGCCCGCTGATCCGCATCGAGCGCATCGTCGAAAAGCCCAAGGCCGACGTAGCCCCCTCGCGCATGGGCGTGGCCGGTCGCTACATCCTCACGCCCGGCATCTTCAACGAGATCCGCAACCAGCCGCGCGGTGTGGGCGGCGAAATCCAGCTCACCGATGGCATCGCCCGCCTGATGCAAAACGAGGCCGTGTACGCGTTCCAATACGAAGGCAAGCGCTACGACTGCGGCAGCAAGGAAGGCTTTCTGGAAGCCACGGTGGAGCTGGCCCTGCAGCACCCGCAGGTGGGCGCGCAGTTTCGCGAATACCTCAAGGCCCTGGCGCTGTAACCCTCGCGCTTCACTCTCGATAGCTGCCAGCGCTTGCCAGAAAAGCGCTGGCAGCCATTTTGACTAACGCCGCCGCAGAATGTGGATGTACTCCACCCCCTCCGTCTTCTGCTCCACCAGTTCATTGCCGGTCTGCTTGGCAAACGCCTGAAAGTCGCGCAGTGAACCGCCGTCGGTGGCCAGCACCTTGAGCAGCTGGCCGCTGGCCATGTCGGCCAGGGCCTTCTTGGCCTTGAGGATGGGCAAGGGGCAGTTCAGGCCCCGGGTGTCGATTTCTTTGTGAATGTCCATGGTGTTCAATCCTTTGGCAGTTGCAGTTGCGGGTCGTCCAGCCCGCGCCGCCGTTCTGCATTTTCCTCGGCCGTAAAAAACACCGGCTCGTGCCCCCGCGTACGCAACCAGTCGGCCAGCGCGTAGCCCGTGCCCGCAGGCCAGCACCTGAGGTCTGCCAGATCGTACAGCCGGTAGTCCACCAGCTCGGGCGACAGCCGCACCTCCCCCTCGGCCACCACATGGTAGGCAATGATGATCTGGTTCATGCGCAGAAACTCGTAGGCTCCCACCAGCATGGTGGAGCGCACATCGAGGTTGGTCTCTTCCTTCACCTCGCGCGCGATGCCTTCCTGCGGCGACTCGCCCGCCTCCATGAAGCCGGTGATCAGCGCAAACATCTTGCCCGGCCAGGCCGCGTTGCGCGCCAGCAGCACCTTGCCGCCAATCTCCACAATGGCCGCCAGCACGGGCGTGGGGTTGTTCCAGTGCGTCCAGCCGCAGACGGGGCAGCGCAGCCGCTCCTTGTCGCCGCAATCTTCCGCCAGGATGATGGCTTGCAGGGCGGTGCCGCAGTGCGTGCAGTGGCGTGCTTCGTAATGCATATACTATTATTTTTGTAGCTTCCAGCGCTTATTCATCAGGCGCCAGATGCCTATTTCATCTAAAACCAGTTTCCACCATGGCCGATGGCATCACGCAGGAAACACGCCGGTGGAAAGATAGCGGTCGCCCCGGTCGCACACGATGAAGACGATGGTGGCATTGCTCTCGCGCGCGGCGATCTGCTGCGCCACCCAGCAGGCACCCGCCGCCGAAATGCCCCCGAAAATACCCTCCTCGCGCGCCAGGCGGCGGCACATTTCCTCGGCGTCGTCCTGGCTCACATAGACCATCTCATCGACCGCCGTGGCGTCGTAGATCTTGGGCAGGTATTCCTGAGGCCACTTGCGGATGCCCGGAATGCGCGAGCCCTCTTGTGGCTGCGCCCCGATGATCTGGATGGCCGGGTTCTTCTCTTTCAGGAAGCGCGACACCCCGGTGATGGTGCCCGTGGTGCCCATGGCGCTCACAAAGTGGGTGATGCGCCCGCCCGTCTGCTCCCACAGCTCGGGGCCGGTGGTCTCGTAGTGGATGCGCGGGTTGTCGGGGTTGGCGAACTGGTCCAGCACCTTGCCCTCGCCACGCTTTTGCATGGCCTCGGCCAGGTCGCGGGCATGCTCCATGCCGCCACTCTTGGGCGTGAGCACCAGCTCGGCGCCAAAAGCCTTCATGGTCTGCGCGCGCTCGATGGACAGGTCCTCGGGCATCACCAGCACCATGCGGTAGCCCTTGATGGCCGCCGCCATGGCCAGCGCAATGCCGGTATTGCCCGACGTGGCCTCGATCAGCGTATCACCGGGGCGGATGTCGCCACGCTCTTCGGCGCGGCGGATCATGGACAGCGCAGGCCGGTCTTTCACCGACCCGGCCGGGTTGTTGCCCTCCAGCTTGCCCAGCACCACATTGCCCCGCGCCGCGTTGTCCTGGGCCCCAATGCGCTGCAGCGCCACCAGCGGTGTCTGACCCACCGCGTCTTCAATCGTCGGATATTTCATACACCCTACTGTGCCATAATTCAGGGCTTCCCATATTCTGCCCGGGTGGTGAAATTGGTAGACGCAGGGGACTCAAAAATAGGGACTTCTACGTAGTTCTTGCTTGAGGTCACTGCCTGCCAAGCCGCATGGGACAAGGGATTGAGTG
>NZ_JBXAGC010000018.1:72667-88974 GCF_058793725.1 Acidovorax sp. GW835-FHT14B10 | reverse complement strand
AGGGCAGCAAATCAAGGCCGATGCCCGAACCGCCGGTGGCTGCAGGCGCTTTGGCAGCCTGGGCTTTGGTTTGCACCGTGCCTGCCATGACGGACTTGGTGAAGGCGGCCACGTCATCCTGCGTGATGCGGCCCTTGGGGCCGGTGCCTTTGACCTCGTCGATGGGCACGCCCAGCTCGCGGGCGAACTTGCGCACGGAAGGCGACGCGTGGGGCAGACCCAGCGACGGGGTGGCCGCGGGGATGCCAGGCTGGTGGGCGGGCACGGCCACCGAGGCTGGGGCAGCGGCAGGCGCTGCTGTGACGGCGACGGCCGGTGCTGGCGCCGGTGCTGGTGCAGCGGCTGTAACAGGTGCAGGCGCTGCGACAGCGGCGGTGCCTTCGAGTACGGCCACCAGATCGCCAATGTTGACGGTGTCGCCGATCTTGACCTTGAGCTCCTTGAGCACGCCGGCAGCGGGCGAAGGGATCTCCATGGAGGCCTTGTCGGATTCGACCGTGAACAGCGACTGTTCGCGCTGGATGGTGTCGCCCACCTGGACCAGCAGTTCGATGACGGCCACGTCCTTGAAGTCGCCGATGTTGGGTACATGCACTTCGACCGGGCCGGCCGCCGCTGCAGCAACCGCCGGGGCGGCAGCGGGTTGCGCCACAGGCGCTGCCGTACGGATAGCTGCTTGCGTTTGTGGAGCTGGTGCCGGAGCCTGATTGGGTGCAGATTCCACGCCCCCCGCCACTTCGAGCGTGAGCACCACCGAACCCTGCTTGACCTTGTCGCCCACCTGCACGCGCAGGTCTTTCACCACGCCGGCGTGGCTGGACGGAATTTCCATCGACGCCTTGTCCGATTCCACCGTGATGAGCGACTGCTCGGCCTTGACCGTGTCGCCGGGTTTGACCAGCAGCTCGATCACGCCCACCTCGTCGAAGTCGCCGATGTCCGGGACCTGAATGTCTACCAATGCCATGTTATGCCTCCTGCCGAGCCGCCTCAAAGGAGGCATGCGCCCCCTTGGGGGTCAGCGAATGAATATGAGCGTGGGGGTTCAAGATGTGTCTCCGGTTGCGCTCAGGCGTACAGCGGGTTGATCTTGTCGGCCTGGATGCCGTACTTGGCAATCGCCTCGGCCACCTTGGTGGCGGGCACGCTGCCCTGCTCGCTGAGCGCCTTGAGCGCGGCCACCACGATGTAGTGGCGGTTGATCTCGAAGTGCTCGCGCAGCTTGCTGCGGAAGTCGCTGCGGCCAAAGCCGTCGGTGCCCAGCACCTTGTACGGGCGGCCCGCAGGGATGAAGGGGCGGATCTGCTCGGCATAGCTCTTCATGTAGTCGGTGGAAGCCACCACCGGGCCGGCGTGGCTGCCCAGCTGGCGCGCCACGAACGACGCACGCGGCGCTTCCAGCGGGTGCAGCAGGTTCCAGCGTTCGCAGTCCTGGCCTTCACGGGCCAATTCGTTGAAGCTGGGGCAACTCCAGACGTCGGCCTGCACACCCCAGTCGGCGGCCAGCAGGGTCTGTGCGGCAATGGATTCGCGCAGGATGGTGCCCGAGCCCAGCAGCTGCACGCGCCTGTCGCCCTCGGCGCCGGGCTTGCACAGGTACATGCCCTGGATGATCTGCTCTTCGGTGCCGGGCGTGATGCCGGGCATGGCGTAGTTCTCGTTGAGCAGGGTGATGTAGTAGTAGACGTTTTCCTGCTTTTCCACCATGCGTTTGAGGCCATGGTGCAGGATCACCGCCACTTCGTGCGCGAAGGTCGGGTCGTAGCTGATGCAGTTGGGAATGGTGCCCGCCAGGATGTGGCTGTGGCCGTCCTCGTGCTGCAGGCCTTCGCCGTTGAGCGTGGTGCGCCCCGAGGTGCCGCCCAGCAGGAAGCCCCGCGCCTGCATGTCGCCGGCGGCCCAGGCCAGGTCGCCAATGCGCTGGAAGCCGAACATCGAGTAGTACACATAGAACGGCACCATGATGCGGTTGTTGGTGCTGTAGCTGGTGGCGGCTGCGATCCAGCTGGCCATGCCGCCGGCCTCGTTGATGCCCTCCTGCAGGATCTGGCCGGCCTTGTCTTCGCGGTAGTACATGACCTGGTCGCGATCGACCGGGGTGTATTGCTGGCCCTTGGGGTTGTAGATGCCGATCTGGCGGAACAGGCCTTCCATGCCGAAAGTGCGCGCCTCGTCCACCAGGATGGGCACCACGCGCGGCCCCAGGGCCTGGTCGCGCAGCAGCTGCGTGATGAAGCGCACATAGGCCTGCGTGGTGCTGATCTCGCGGCCCTCGGCCGTGGGCTCCAGGATGGCCTTGAAGGTGTCGAGCGCGGGCACGGTGAAGTGCTCGTCGGCCTTGGCGCGGCGGTGCGGCAGGTAGCCGCCCAGGGCCTGGCGGCGCTCGTGCAGGTAGCGCATTTCGGGCGTGTCGTCGGCCGGCTTGTAGTACGGCAGGCCGGGCAGCTCGCTGTCGGGGATCGGGATGTTGAAGCGGTCGCGGATGTACTTGATGTCTTCGTCCGACAGCTTCTTGGTCTGGTGCACGGTGTTCTTGCCCTCACCGGCCTTGCCCATGCCATAGCCCTTGACGGTTTTCACCAGCAGTACGGTGGGCTGGCCCTTGTGCGCGTTGGCGGCGTGGAAGGCGGCGTACACCTTGGCGGGCTCGTGGCCGCCGCGGCGCAGTTCGAACACTTCCTCGTCGGTCATGTGCTCGACGAGCTGGAGCGTCTCGGGGTAGCGGCCGAAGAAATTCTTGCGCACGAAGGCGCCATCATTGGCCTTCATGGCCTGGTAGTCACCGTCGAGCGTCTCCATCATCAGCTGGCGCAGCTTGCCGGTCTTGTCGCGGGCCAGCAGCGCGTCCCAGCCGGCGCCCCAGAGCAGCTTGATGACGTTCCAGCCGCTGCCTCGGAACTCGCCTTCGAGCTCCTGCACGATCTTGCCGTTGCCGCGCACCGGGCCATCCAGCCGCTGCAGGTTGCAGTTCACCACGAAGATCAGGTTGTCCAGGTTCTCGCGCGCCGCCAGGCCGATGGCGCCCAGCGATTCGGGCTCGTCCATCTCGCCGTCACCGCAGAACACCCAGACCTTGCGGTTTTCGGTGTTGGCAATGCCCCGGGCATGCAGGTACTTGAGAAAGCGCGCCTGGTAGATCGCCATCAGCGGACCCAGGCCCATGGACACCGTGGGGAACTGCCAGAATTCGGGCATGAGCTTGGGGTGCGGGTAGCTCGACAGGCCCTTCCCGTCCACTTCCTGGCGGAAGCTGTCGAGCTGCTGCTCGTTCAGGCGCCCTTCCAGGTAGGCGCGGGCGTAGATGCCGGGGGCGCTGTGGCCCTGGATGTAGAGCAGATCGCCGCCGTGGCCTTCGCTCTCGGCGTGCCAGAAGTGGTTGAAGCCCGCTCCAAACATGCTGGCCACCGAGGCGAACGAGCCAATGTGGCCGCCGAGGTCACCGCCGTCAGCGGGGTTCAGGCGGTTGGCGCGCACCACCATGGCCATGGCGTTCCAGCGCATGTAGGCGCGCAGGCGTTTTTCGATGGCGATGTTGCCGGGACAGTGGGCTTCTTGGGTGGGCTCGATCGTGTTGACGTAGCCCGTGTTGCCCGAGAACGGCATGTCGATGCTGTTCTGGCGCGCATGCTCCAGCAGTTGCTCGATCAGGAAGTGGGCTCGCTCGGCCCCTTCCTTGTCGATCACGGCGGACAGCGCGTCCATCCACTCACGGGTTTCTTGCTGATCGGTGTCGATAGCGAGCGCGGCGCCATTTCCGGCCAGGGGGGCGGGCTGAGCTGACATGCTTGTCTCCTGTGTTGAAGGTGCAATTTAGTACGTTGCGTTGAGTTTCGCATATTTTTTTCGAATTTCGAATAGTGCTTTTGAATTTCACATAACGATATTTTGTTGCGAATGCACACCCCCGCGACACCGCCATGGCGTTGCCCACCCTCCTCTACACTTGCCCCATGGAAAAACCCCCAGCCACCGCCGCACCTGCCGCCCCCATCGCCCCCCCGGCGCGGGGTTGGCGCAAGTGGTGGCGCGGCCTCTCCCCCACGCGGCAGGACCGGTTTGCCGCACTGGCACCGCTGGCTGCCGTGCTGATGTTCATGGCGGCCATCGTGGCTGCCTTCTGGTATCTGCGGATCGAAGAGATCGAGCGCGAACACGAAGCCCTTAAACGCGATGTGGAATACGCCCAGCAACGCGTGCGCCTGCGGCTTCTGGAGCGCCAGGAGCAGCTCATGCGCATTGCGCGCGATCTGTCCAACCAGGACCTGGACCGCGCGGAGTTTGTGAGCCGGGCCGAATCCCTGATCAGCCAACACCCCGAGTTGCAGGCCATCACCTGGATTGATGACAAGCGGCGCATCCGTGCCAGCCAAGCGGCCCCCACGCTGGGCAGCAGCGAGTTGCGCGTGGCCGGTGAAGTGCTCACCCCCGGTGACACCACGGACACCTACGAGCTGGCACGCGACCTGCAGCAACCCGTGTATGCGCAGCCCACCGCCACCCAGGGCGACGCCACGCCCCTGCTGCAATTGCAGGTACCCTTGAACCAGCAGGGCAAATTCAGCGGCGTGGTACTGGGCGAATATTCCATCGACAGCCTGTTGCGCTATGGCACGCCCACCGAAGTGCTGGCGCGTTATGCCGTCACGCTGCTCGATGGCAACGGCCAGGTGCTGGCCGGCACGCCGCTGGGCCGGCGCAACCCCAATACCCAGTTGCTGCCGTGGACCCCGCGCGCCAACACGTACGAAGTACCCGTTTCCCCGGTGGGCAACGGCCTGGTGCTCAAGGCGCAGGCCTACCGCACATCGCTGGGCGTGGTGGGCAGCGGCCTGTTCTGGCTGGTCGGAACGCTCAGCGCCATGACGGCCTGGATGCTGATTGCGACCTGGCGCCACACCCGCCGGCGCATGCAGGCCCAGAAGGCGCTGGTGGCTGAAACCAATTTCCGCCGGGCCATGGAGAACTCCGTCCTCACCGGCATGCGTGCGCTGGATCTGGAGGGGCGCATCACCTATGTGAATGCGGCGTTTTGCCAGATGACCGGGTGGAGCGAAACCGAGCTCGTGGGCCTGACGGCCCCTTTCCCCTACTGGCCCGAATCCGATTATGAAGCCCTGTATGCCAAGCTGCGCGATGAAATCAGCGGCAAGACCGTGACGGGCGGGTTTCAGGTGCGCGTGCGGCGCAAGAACGGCACGCAGTTTGACGCGCGCCTGTATGTGTCTCCGCTGATCGATGCCCATGGCCAGCAAACCGGCTGGATGACATCGATGACCGACATCACCGAACCCAACCGCATCCGCGAGCAGCTGTCGGCCTCCTATGAACGCTTCACCATCGTGCTGGAGTCGCTGGACGCTTCGGTGTCGGTGGCCCCGCTGGGAAGCCAGGAACTGCTGTTTGCCAACAAGCTCTACCGCCAGTGGTTTGGCTCGCAAACCGTGGGTCACCTGCAACTGGTGGCCCAGGCGGGCGTGGTGCCGGCGGCCACCAGCCACATGGCGGGCGTGGACGATGAGGATGGCCTGATGGGACTGCCCACCGACTCACTGACCAGCGCACGCAGCGAAAACGCCGAAATCTACCTGCCTGACATGGGCAAATGGCTGGAAGTGCGCTCACGCTACCTCAACTGGGTCGACGGACGCCTGGCGCAGATGGTGATTGCCACCGACATCACTCCGCGTCGCCTGGCCGAGGAGCAGGCTGCCCGCCAGGCCGAACGGGCACAGTCCGTCAGCCGCCTGATCACCATGGGTGAGATGGCGTCGAGCGTGGCACATGAGCTCAACCAGCCACTCACGGCCATCAGCAACTATTGCAGCGGGATGATTTCACGCATCCACAGCGGCCAGATCACCGAAGAAGCCCTGCTCGCAGCCCTGCAAAAAACCGCCCACCAGGCCCAACGCGCGGGCCAGATCATCCAGCGCATCCGCGCCTTCGTGAAAAAGAGCGAACCCAACCGCACCCTGGCCGATGTGACTTCGATGGTGAACGAGGCCGTCGAGCTGGCCGACATCGAGCTGCGCCGCCACAACGTGCGCCTGACCCACTACGTCGCGGCGCGCCTGCCACCCGTGATGGCAGACACCATCCTGATCGAACAGGTGCTGGTCAACCTCATGAAAAACGGGGCCGAGGCCATCGAGATGGCCAACCGTCCCACGTCCGGCCGCCGCGTGGAACTGCGCGTGGTGCCCAAGCATGTCGAAGACCGCGATGTGGTGGAGTTTTCGGTGCAGGACACCGGCAAGGGGCTGGCGCCCGAGGTGCTGGAGCGCCTGTTTGAAGCCTTCTTCTCCACCAAGCAGGAAGGCATGGGCATGGGTCTGAACCTGTGCCGCAGCATCGTCGAATCGCACCATGGCCGAATGCGGGCGGAGAACCTCTACAATGGATCCGAGGTCACAGGCTGCCGGTTCTCCTTCTGGCTTCCGCTTGCCAAGCCTGTGGATGCCACTACAAATTCTGTAGCAAACGCACAACCCCCAAGGACAATTGCATGAGTTTGATTCCGAAAAAAGGCACCGTTTACGTAGTGGACGACGACGAGGCGGTTCGCGACTCGCTTCAGTGGCTGCTGGAGGGCAAGGACTACCGGGTGCGCTGCTTTGATTCTGCCGAAACCTTTCTCTCGCGCTACGACCCGCGCGAGGTGGCCTGCCTGATCGTGGATATCCGCATGGGCGGCATGACGGGGCTGGAGCTGCAGGACCGACTGATCGAGCGCAAATCGCCTTTGCCCATCGTCTTCATCACCGGCCACGGCGACGTGCCCATGGCTGTCAATACCATGAAGAAAGGTGCACTCGATTTCATCCAGAAACCCTTCGACGAGGAAGAGCTCGTCGGGCTGGTGGAGCGCATGCTCGACCATGCCCGTGAAGCCTTTGCCGGCTACCAGCAGGCCGCCAGCCGCGACGCACTGCTGTCCAAGCTGACGGGCCGCGAAGCCCAGGTGCTTGAGCGCATCGTTGCCGGCCGCCTGAACAAGCAGATCGCCGACGACCTGGGCATCAGCATCAAGACGGTGGAGGCCCACCGCGCCAACATCATGGAAAAGCTCAACGCCAACACCGTGGCCGATCTGCTCAAGATTGCACTGGGCCAGAACGCGCCCAAGGCTTGATTGCTCCCTATTTCATAGCCTACAGCGCTTATCCACAAGGCGCTACAGGCCATTTTTATCCGTATTTTCTGACATGACCGCACAACCCATCGACGGCAACGCCCTGTCCCGCCAATTGCGCACCGAAGTCGCCCAGCGCGCGGCCGCCCTCAAATCGCGGGGCACCACGCCAGGCCTGGCCGTGGTGCTGGTGGGAGACAACCCCGCCTCCCAGGTTTATGTGCGCAACAAGGTCAAGGCCTGCGAAGACAGCGGCCTGCATTCGGTGCTGGAAAAATACGCGGCCGACATGACCGAAGCCGCGCTGCTGGCCCGCGTGGAGGCCCTGAACAACGACCCCGCCATCCACGGCATCCTGGTGCAGCTACCGCTGCCCGCGCACATCGATGCGCAAAAGGTCATCGAGGCCATCTCGCCCGCCAAGGACGTGGACGGCTTTCACATTGCCAGCGCCGGCGCACTGATGACCGGGATGCCCGGCTTCTGGCCCTGCACGCCCTACGGCTGCATGAAGATGCTCGAATCGCTCAATGATGGCAAGGGCTACGACCTCAGGGGCAAGCACGCTGTGGTCATTGGTCGCAGCAACATCGTGGGCAAGCCCATGGCGCTGATGCTGCTGCAAAAAGATGCCACCGTGACCATCTGCCACTCGCGCACGCCCGATCTCAAGGCCCAGACCCTGCAGGCCGATGTGATCGTGGCCGCCGTGGGCAAGCGCAACGTGCTCACGGCCGACATGGTCAAGCCCGGCGCCGTGGTGATCGACGTGGGCATGAACCGCAACGACGAGGGCAAGCTGTGCGGCGATGTGGATTTTGACGGCGTGAAGGAAGTGGCCGGCTGGATCACCCCTGTGCCCGGCGGCGTGGGGCCCATGACCATTACCATGCTGCTGGTCAACACCCTGGAAGCCGCTGAACGCGCCGCCGGCGCCTGAAGTCAGCCCTGCTTCCGCAGCCTCGCAACTTGAACCCGCACCGCAAAGCGCCATCTACATACGCATGAGCAACCCCCTCCTCGACTTCTCCGACCTTCCCCAGTTTGACCGGATCACGCCAGACGACGTGGCCCCCGCCGTTGACGTGTTGCTGGAAAAAGCCAATGCCGCCCTCGAAACGGTCACGGCCGCTGACTTTCCTGCGCGCTGGGATGCCATTGCGAAGGTGCTGGACGTTGCCACGGAGCACCTGGGTACCGCCTGGGGGGGCATCAGCCACCTCAACAGCGTGGCCGACACCCCGGAACTGCGCGCTGCCTACAACGCAGCGCTACCCCGGGTGACCGAGTTCTGGACCCGCCTGGGCGCCGATGAGCGCCTGTACGCCAAGTACAAGGCCATTGATCCCGCCACCCTGACCCCCGAGCAGCGCCAGGCGCACAAGAACGCCGTGCGCAATTTCGTCCTCAGCGGAGCCGAACTCACCGGGGCCGCCAAGGAGCGTTTTGCCCAGATCCAGGAACGGCAGGCCGAGCTGAGCCAGAAATTCAGCGAAAACGCGCTCGACGCCACCGACGCCTTTGCCTACTACGCCACAGCGGAAGAACTCGATGGCGTCCCCGCCGATGTCCAGCAGACCGCATTGGCAGCGGCCCAGGCAGAGGGCAAGAGCGGCTACAAGCTCACCCTCAAGATGCCCTGTTATCTGCCGGTGATGCAATTTGCCACCCGCAGCGCTTTGCGCGAAACGATGTACCGCGCCTATGTGACGCGCGCCTCCGACCAGGCCGAAGGCGAGGCCAGGCGCTTCGACAATTCGGCGCTCATCCGTGAAATTCTGGCGCTGCGCCGCGAAGAGGCACAGCTGCTCGGGTACGACAATTTCGGCCAGGTATCGGTGGTGCCCAAGATGGCCCAGTCTCCTGACGAGGTCATTTCATTCTTGAGGGATCTGGCGCGCCGCGCCCGGCCCCATGCCGAAAAGGACGTGGCAGACCTGCGCGGCTTCGCAGCCAGCCAGATAGGCCTGAGCGATCCACAGGCCTGGGATTGGCCCTTCCTTGCCGAGAAGCTCAAGGAAGCGCGCTATTCCTTCAGCGAGCAGGAAGTCAAGCAGTATTTCACGGCACCCAAGGTGCTGGCCGGCCTTTTCAAGATCATCGAAACGCTGTTCGAGGTCAGCATCCACCGCGACAGCGCGCCCGTGTGGAATGCCGCCGTCGAGTTCTATCGCATCGAACGCGACGGCCAGCTGGTGGGCCAGTTCTACCTCGACCAGCCTGCCCGCACCGGCAAGCGCGGCGGCGCCTGGATGGACGATGTGCGCACCCGCTGGCTGCGTCCCGACACCGGCGCGCTGCAGACCCCCGTGGCGCATCTGGTGTGCAATTTTGCCGACGGCGTGGACGGCAAACCCCCGCTGCTCACCCATGACGACGTGATCACGCTGTTCCACGAATTCGGCCACGGTCTGCACCACATGCTGACGCAGGTGAACGAACGCGACGTATCGGGCATCAGCGGTGTCGAGTGGGATGCGGTCGAACTGCCCAGCCAGTTCATGGAGAACTTCTGCTGGGAATGGGATGTGCTGCGCAACATGACGGCGCACGTCGATACCGGTGCACCGCTGCCGCGTGCACTGTTCGACAAGATGATTGCTGCCAAGAACTTCCAGAGCGGCATGGGCACCCTGCGCCAGATCGAGTTTGCCCTGTTCGACATGCTGCTGCACACCGATCACGACCCCGCCCAGGATTTCATGCCCTTGCTGGCGGAGGTGCGCAGCGAAGTGTCGGTGCTGCCACCGCCCTCGTTCAGCCGCACGGCCCACACCTTCAGCCATATTTTTGCGGGTGGCTATGCAGCGGGCTACTACAGCTACAAATGGGCGGAGGTGCTCAGTGCCGATGCCTACGCCGCCTTTGAAGAAACCGCTGGCAGCGATGGTCTGGCCAGCATTGAAACGGGCCGCCGCTACCGGCAAGCCATTCTGGAGGCGGGCGGCAGCCGCCCCGCCATGGAGTCCTTCAAAGCCTTTCGCGGCCGCGAACCCAGCCTGGAGGCCTTGCTGCGCCACCAGGGCATGGCAGACTAAGCCTTTCTGTTGCACCGACTCTTCTTCATCAGGAGACAACCCATGGGCAAGCCTTTGTGTACACCGTTGCTGGTCTCGTTGGGGATGGTGCTGGCGGTTGCCGGCGCCCATGCCCAGACCGTGTACCGGATGGTCGGCCCCGATGGAAAGGTGACCTTCTCGGACCGCGCGCCCGACAGCAAGGCAAAACCCGCACAAGGCGTCTGGCAAGCTTCCTCCGCAGCCGTCGGTCCTGCCCTGCCCTACGCGCTGCAGCAGATTGCGGCACGCTTTCCCGTGACGCTGTACACCGGCAGTGACTGCGCTCCATGCAACAGCGCCCGCAACCTGCTGGTGGGGCGTGGCATTCCGTTTGCCGAACGCACCGTCAACACCAACGAGGACATCGAAGCATGGCAGCGCATGAGCGGCAACAGCAGCCTGCCGTTTGCCACGATCGGTGGCCAGCAGCTGGCGGGATTTTCCGAAAACGAGTGGACCCAGTACCTGAACGCGGCCGGATATCCCCCGCAATCCCAGCTGCCACCGAACTACCGCCGCCCGCCCGCGTCCCCGCTGGTGACCGCCAAGGCTGCGCAACCGTTGGCACCCGACGCGCCGGCCAGAAGAACACCTGCGGAGCGTCCACGGCCCGCACCCAGCACCGAGGGCCCTTCGCCCAGCAACCCTGCAGGTATCCGCTTCTGACACGGCGGGCCGTCCCGGACCGGGCCGGCACAGCCTGACGCTGTTCAGTAGGTGAAGGTCTTCACCACGCCCTGCGTGGTTCCCACAAGACCTACCGATGCCTTCTGGTGCGCAAATACACCCACCGTCACTACCCCGGGCCACTGGTTCACCTGGGACTCAAACGCCAGCGGGTCGGTGATGGACAAGCCCGTCACATCCAGGATGTGCTGACCGTTGTCCGTCACCAGCGGTTGTCCGTCCCTCCGGCGCAGGCACGCCGTGCCACCCAGCGCTGCGAAGCGCCGCGCAATGTGCTGCGCCGCCATCGGAACCACCTCCACCGGCAAAGGAAAGCGGCCCAGTGCTGGCACCAGCTTGGACTCATCAACGATGCAGACAAAGCGGCTGGCCAGGGCCGCCACGATCTTCTCGCGCGTCAATGCAGCGCCGCCGCCTTTGACCATGCAACCGTGGCCGTCGATTTCATCGGCGCCATCGATGTACACCGCCAGCGATTCCACTTCATTGGCATCGAACACCGGAATTCCCAGCGCCTGCAGTCGCTCGGTGCTCGCCACCGAGCTGGAAACAGCACCCCGGATCTGGTCTTTCATGCCCGCCAGCGCGTCGATGAAGTGGTTGACCGTGGAGCCCGTGCCAACCCCCACGATGGCACCGGGCACCACGTATTGCAGGGCCGCCTTGCCCACCAGGGCCTTGAGTTCGTCTTGGGTCAGAGGGGATGGAGTCGTCATGGGGGAGAATCAGAGGGTAATCGTCGAATTATCCCTCCATGTCACTGATCCCCTACGCTCTCACCCGCTCTTTCCTGTTCGGCATGGATGCCGAATCCGCCCATGAACTCACCATGGGCATGCTCGCGCGCGGCCAAGGCACGCCCATGCAGTGGGCCTGGTGCAACGAAACCGTGGATGACCCCATCGAGCTGGCCGGGCTGACCTTCCCCAACCGCGTGGGTCTGGCGGCCGGGCTGGACAAGAATGCCCGCTGCATCGACGCTCTGGGCGCCATGGGTTTCGGCTTTGTGGAGGTGGGCACGGTGACCCCCAAGGCCCAGCCGGGCAATCCCAAGCCCCGCATGTTCCGCCTGCCCGAGGCAAGGGCCCTGATCAACCGGCTGGGCTTCAACAACGACGGCCTGGACGCATTCATCCACAACGTGCAGCAGGCACGGTTTCGCACCCAGCATCGCAAACACCCGATGCTGCTGGGCCTGAACATCGGCAAGAACGCCAGCACCCCGATCGAAGACGCCACCAGCGACTACCTCACCTGCCTCGACGGCGTGTACCCGCACGCCGATTACGTCACGGTCAATATCAGCTCACCCAACACACAGAACCTGCGCGCGCTGCAAAGCGACGCGGCCCTTGATGCCCTGCTGGGCGCGATTGCCGAACGCCGCGAAGCACTGGCCGGGCAATACCGCCAGACCGGCAGCAAGGGTGTCACCTCGTCCCGCCGCGTACCCATTTTTGTCAAGATTGCCCCCGACCTCGACGAGGCGCAGGTGGCGGTGATTGCCACCACACTGCAACGCCACGGCATGGATGGCGTGATCGCCACCAACACCACCATCAACCGGGAAGCCGTCAAGGGAATGCCCCATGCCGAAGAACTGGGAGGGCTCAGCGGTGCACCGGTGCGGGAAGCCAGCAACCAGGTTATCCGCCAGCTGCGCGCCGCACTGGGCAGCCGTTTTCCGATCATCGGCGTGGGTGGCATTCTCAGTGCGGAAGATGCCTTGGGCAAAATCCGCGCGGGAGCGGACGTGGTGCAGATCTACACCGGCCTGATCTACGAAGGCCCCGCGCTCGTCGCGAAGGCGGCGCGCGCCATCAAGGCAATGGCCTGAACGGCTGATGAACGGTCAAGGGCGAGGCCTTGCGCCCCACCTTGCCGCCACATCGCGCCTTAGCGGCGCAGGCGCATCACCAGCGGGAGCACCACCCCTGCCCATCGCACCAGTCGGCGTGGGCCAGTGGCAATCGCCACGCCGGCCAGCGCGGCAACGGCAGCAGGATGCTGACGGACAAAGCCAGCGACGCGCAACAGCAATGAAGCCGCCGCATCGTCGCCCTCGGTCACAGCAGCCAAGGCCTGGGCCTGGGCCTGCAACCGCGCGGCACGGCGAGCGCGCAAACGCTCCCGCTGCTCGGCGATGCGATCCAGCACCCGTTGCTGCGCCACCGTGGCATGCACGGGAAAGGCCTGTTCGGAAGAACTCACAAGCGCTCCTTGATATCACGCCAGTCTTGTGACAACTCGCGCCGGGTCAGGGCAAAACCATTGCCCGCGCTGCGCACCACCGCCACCAGCCTGACGATGGCAGCGCACCAGGCCACCAGCCATGTCCCTGCCACCACCCAGGACACCAGCACGCGGTGGGGCGTGTCCCAGAACTGCACCAGCACGGCCATCGACACCATCACCAGGGCCACCAGGGTGAGCCCGGTGACGGCGATCAACAGCGCCAGCAGCTGTTGCAAGCGCTGCTTTTGATCGAGCCACTCCAGGCGCGCCAATTCCAGCCGATCTTCGGCAGCGATGGCCCCCTCGATGGCATTCGCCCGCCACCGCGCCGCGAATGCCTCCAGTCCGAGCAAGGAAAGCCAGTTCATACGCACTCTCCCTGCATCAGCGCAATGGACGGCAAGCGATCAACGGCGCGCAAGCAAAAATCCCACCAGAGCACCGACGGCCAGCGCCGCGCTGGCTACGCGCCAGGGTTCATCGTGGGCGTAGCGGTCAGCCGCCAGGGCGGCATCCTTGGCCTGGCGGGCTGCTTCCTGCGCGGCGCGCACTGTTGATTCCCGCACCGAATGCATGCCGTCGTCCAGGCGCTGGCGCAGCACCTTGATCTCGGGGAACGAATCCAGATCCCGGCTTGCCAACAAGCCGCGCAGATCGGATACGAGTTTTTCAAGTTCGCCCTGGGTGGTGGTGGTGTCAGAAGCAGTCATACATGCCTTTCGTTGCAATCAGTGAGCAGCCATGCAGCGTGGATGCTGCAGCCTGAGGACCATCTTAGCGATATGCCCAAAAACCTGTCACGCTGCTTGGTCGCTAAACGTTACCAAAAGACCGGGATTTGACACAAGTCAAACCAGAGAGAGCACATGGTCGGCGATGGCCAGGGCGCTGGTGAGGCCCGGAGATTCGATGCCAAAAAGATTCACCAAACCTGGCACGCCATGGTCGCGCGGCCCCTGGATGAGAAAGTCCGCTGCGGGTGCGTCGGCGCCATGGATCTTGGGCCGGATGCCCGCGTAGCCCGGTGCCAGCGCGCCATCGCGCAAGCCTGGCCAGTACTTGCGCACATCGCCATAAAAGGCCTCTCCCCGCGCCGGATCGACCAGCAGGTCGTCGGCCGAGTCCACCCATTGCACATCCGGCCCGAACTTGGCCTGCCCGCCCAGATCCAGCGTGAGGTGCACCCCCAGCCCCGCAGCCTCGGGCACCGGGTAGATCAGGCGGCTGAACGGCGCCTTTGCGGTCAGCGTGAAATAACTGCCCTTGGCGTAATAGGCGGTCGGAATATGGCGTGCGTCCAGCCCGGAAAACTGCCGGGCCAGGGCCGGCGCCTGCAAACCCGCCGCATTGACCACGGTACTGGCTTGCAGGCGCGTGCCATCTTTTGCTTCCAAAACGATAGCGCCTTGCACACATTCGGCAAATGCCAGAGGCGAATTCAATGCAACAATTCCGTCGGCATGCTCCAGATCACCCTGCAGGGCAAGCATGAGGGCATGGCTGTCCACGATTCCCGTGCTGGGCGAATGCAGTGCCGCCACGCACTCCAGGGCGGGCTCCAGTGCCCGGGCCGCGTCGCGGTCCAGCCACTGCAGGTCCAGAACACCGTTGGCCGTGGCGCGCTCCTGAATCGACCGAAGGCCCGCCAGTTGCTCCGGTGAAGTCGCCACCAGCAGCTTGCCGCAACGCCGGTGCGGCACGCCATGGTCGGCGCAATAGGCATACAGCAGATCACGGCCTTGCACACACAGGCGCGCCTTGAGCGAACCCGGGGGGTAATACAGCCCGGCATGAATGACCTCGCTGTTGCGCGAACTGGTGCCCGTGCCGATGGCGTCTGCGGCCTCCAGCACCATCACCTCGCGCCCCTGCAATGCCAGCGCACGGGCCACGGCCAGGCCCACCACACCCGCGCCCACCACGACGCAATCCACCTTGTCCATCATCTCTGTCTTCCTTTTTTCCTGAAAATACCTTCAGGCCTGCTCGAAACCGTCCAGCACATTGACTGCGTTGGTGCCCAGCTCTGCGGCGGCATAGCCACCTTCCAGAACCAGCACCGTCGGCAATTTCAATCCCGCCAGCCGCGCGCCCAGACGGGAGAAATCGGCACACGCGAGGGCAAACCGCGAAATGGGATCCCCTTCGAAGGTATCCAGGCCCAGCGAAACCACCAGGGCATCCGCCCCAAACCCTGCAATGCGGGCACAGCCCTGCTCCAGTGCAGCAAACCAGGCGGCTGCGGTGGTGCCGGCGGGCAGCGGCAGGTTCAGGTTGCAGCCCTCTCCTTCGCCCTCGCCGATTTCATCGGCATGGCCGAGATAGAAAGGGTATTCGGTGCGGGGGTCGCCGTGGATGCTCACGAACAGCACATCGCTGCGGCCGTAGAAGATGCTCTGGGTGCCATTGCCATGGTGGTAATCCACGTCCAGCACGGCCACGCGATCCGCCCCCCGGTCGCGCAAGGCCTGGGCCGCCACCGCCGCGTTGTTGAGAAAGCAGTACCCCCCCATGAAATCGGGTCCCGCATGGTGCCCGGGCGGGCGCGTGCAGCAAAACACGGCGCGCTCGCCCGTGGCCACCCGGAAGGCCGCACTGGCCGCCGCATCCGCGCCGGCCTTGGCTGCAGCCCAGGTGCCTGCCGCCAGCGGCGTACCGTTGTCCATGGAGTACAGGCCCAGGCGCGCAATGAAATTGTCAGGCTCCCTGTCGCTGCGCAATGTGCGCACCGGCCATACCGACGGGAATGGTTGCACCGAGGCATGGGCGGCATCGAGCGCCAGCCACTGTGGCCAGGCCCCCTCCAGGAATGCCAGATAGCGCGCCGCATGAACCTGGCCCAACACCGTTGAGCTGTCGACATCGGGCGCGAGCAAGCGGTGGCCACGGGCCCGGAGGCTGCTTTCCACGTAATCGGCCCGCGTGGGGGTTTCGAAGCAGGGCACGCGTTCACCCCGGAAGAATTCATGGACGGGGGCATGCCCCCGGTGCAGCGGGTTGTGAAAGGCCAGCATGGAGTAAGGGCAAGGTCGGGGAAACGTTTCGCCGCCCACATAGCGTCCCGGGGGCAGGCCGCTTCGCGCAATGTGCGGACGCGGAACGCCAACTGTAACGGCCAATCCATCCGCTTGTGCGCCGTTATGCCCCGGCCATGAAAAAACCCTTGCAGACATGCGCCTGCAAGGGTTGAATTG
>NZ_JBXAGC010000018.1:0-72569 GCF_058793725.1 Acidovorax sp. GW835-FHT14B10 | reverse complement strand
TGGTGGGTGATACATGGATCGAACATGTGACCCCTGCCGTGTGAAGGCAGTGCTCTACCGCTGAGCTAATCACCCGTCGCACATCCCGTCAAAGGATGGCGATGGCTGTCAACAGGCTTGGTGGGTGATACATGGATCGAACATGTGACCCCTGCCGTGTGAAGGCAGTGCTCTACCGCTGAGCTAATCACCCGTGTCGCTGCGACAGCCTTCGATTATGGCACAGCTTTTCAGCCCTGCTGAACGGATCGCCAAATTGTTTTGCCGCCACTGGCCTTGTCGATCTGTGTCAGCACTTCTTCGTGCGATGCAGTTTCCTGCTCGCTGGCCTGCAGCACGGGCAGTTTGAAGCTGCGCAGATCGATCTGGACGAAGCTGGCGCCACCGGCACTGTCCTGCGCATCATCGATGATCAGCAGCGCATCCTGGCCTCGGGTGAGGTTGATGTACACATCCGCCAGCAATTCGGCATCCAGCAAGGCGCCATGCAGCGTGCGGCCTGAATTGTCCACGCCCAAACGGTCGCACAGCGCATCGAGCGAATTGCGCTTGCCGGGATAGAGCTCCTTGGCCATGGCCAGGGTGTCGGTGATGCTGTCCACAAAGCTGCGGAACGCGGGGCGCCCCACCAGCTCCAGCTCCTTGTTCAGGAAGCCCACGTCAAATGCCGCGTTGTGGATGATGATCTCGGCGCCCTGCAGGTAGTCCAGCAGCTCGTCGGCCACGGCCGCAAACTTGGGCTTGTCCTTCAAGAATTCGTTGCTGATGCCGTGCACGCGCAGCGCATCCTCGTGGCTGTCGCGCTCGGGGTTCAGGTAGAAATGCTTGTTGTTGCCCGTGAGCTTGCGCGCCACCAGCTCCACGCAACCGATTTCGATGATGCGGTCGCCCCCTTCGGCGGACAGACCGGTGGTTTCCGTGTCCAGAACAATCTGCCGTGACATCAGGCCTCCCTTGGCGCAACCGCCGTGCGGTGCACAGTATTCATGCCGCGCGGGGCTGAAGCACCGTGCATATCAGTGGTTTTCCTTGGCGTGGTTGATGGAATATTTGGGTATCTCCACCACCAGGTCTTTCTGCGCAATGATGGCCTGGCACGACAGGCGCGACTGGGGCTCCAGCCCCCAGGCACGGTCGAGCAGGTCCTCTTCTTCTTCTTCGGCCTCGTTGAGCGATTCCATGCCCGCGCGCACGATGACGTGGCAGGTGGTGCAGGCACAGCTCATGTCGCAGGCATGCTCGATGTTGATGTGGTTCTCCAGCAGCGCTTCGCAGATGGATGTGCCCGCGGGCGCGGTGATTTCGGCGCCGGAGGGGCAATATTCAGGATGGGGCAGTATCTTGATGACAGGCATGGATGGTCTTCTTGTTCGCGGGGTGCGCTCGGTGGGTTCAGAAAGCCTGCACGTTCTTGCCCGCCAGGGCCTGGCGAATGCCGCGGTTCATGCGCTGCGCGGCAAAGGCCTCGGTGCCCTTGGCCAGGGCCTGGGTCGCCGCCTCGATGACGGCGGCATCGTCGGACTCGCGTTGCTGGCCCAGGGCGGTCATCAAGGCCTCGATGTCGGCCCGCTCGGGCGCTGACAACACGTCGCCATCGGCGTCCAGGGCACTCTGGGTGGCCAGCAGCATGCGGTCGGCGTCCACGCGCGCCTCCACCACGGCGCGTGCGCGCATGTCCTGTGCGGCCGTGGCAAAGCCGTCCTGCAGCATGCGGGCGATCTGGTCGTCCGACAGGCCATAGGAGGGCTTCACGTCGATGCGGGCCTCGACCCCACTGCCCTGCTCCCGGGCATTCACGCTCAGCAGACCATCGGCATCGACCGTGAAAGTGACCCGGATGCGGGCTGCGCCGGCCGCCATCGCAGGTATGCCGCGCAGCTCGAAACGGGCCAGACTGCGGCAGTCCTGCACCAGGTCGCGCTCGCCCTGCACCACATGGATGGCCAATGCGGTCTGGCCATCCTTGTAGGTGGTGAAGTCCTGCGCCTTGGCGGTGGGAATGGTCTCGTTGCGGGCCACGATGCGCTCCACCAGTCCGCCCATGGTCTCGATGCCCAGCGACAGGGGAATCACGTCGAGCAGCAACAGATCGCCCGCCGTGTTGTTGCCCGCCAACTGGTTGGCCTGAATGGCGGCGCCCAGCGCGACCACCTCGTCCGGGTTGAGATTGGTCAGGGGTTCCTTGCCAAAAAATTCGGCCACCGCGCGTTGCACCTGGGGCATGCGGGTGGATCCACCCACCATGACCACACCCTGCACGTCGTCGCGCGCCAGCTTCGCATCGCGCAAGACGCGGCGCACCGCGACCATGGAGCGCGCGGTCAACTCGGCGGTAGCAGCTTCAAAATCGGATTGCTTGACATCAAAATGTACTCTACCACCCGCCAAATCTGCAGTAAACGCTACCATTTCAGTAGCAGTCAAGGCTTCCTTGCAGGCCCGGGCCGCCATGCGGATCGCCGCCTTGTCGGCGGGCGTATCGGCGGACAGCCCTTGTTGTTCCAGCACCCAGCGGGCCAGCGCCGCGTCGTAATCGTCGCCGCCCAGCGCGGAATCACCGCCCGTGGCGATCACTTCGAAAACGCCTTGCGTCAACCGCAGCACCGAGATGTCGAAAGTGCCGCCGCCCAGGTCGTAAACCGCGTAGACGCCTTCGCTGGCATTGTCCAGGCCATAGGCAATGGCCGCAGCGGTTGGTTCGTTGATCAGGCGCAGCAAATGGATGCCGGCCAGCTTGGCAGCATCTTTGGTGGCCTGACGCTGGGCGTCATCAAAATAGGCCGGCACCGTGATCACTGCACCGTACAGGTCGTCGTTGAAGGTGTCTTCGGCGCGGTAACGCAGCGTGGCCAGTATCTCGGCACTGATTTCCACCGGCGATTTCACGCCCCCCGCCGTCAGCAGCCCCACCATACCGCCAGCGCTGGCGTCGGGGCTCTGGACGAACTCGTAGGGCAACTGCTCTGCGTCCGCCACATCCTTCAGACCACGGCCCATGAAGCGCTTGGCCGAGGCGATGGTATTGCGGGCATCGCCGGACTGCGCCGCTATCGCGTCGTAGCCAATCTGCCGCCCGCCCTGCTCCAGGTAGCGCACCACCGATGGCAGCAGCACGCGCCCCTCACCGTCGGGCAGGCACTCGGCCACGCCATTGCGCACCGCCGCCACCAGGGAATGCGTGGTGCCCAAATCAATGCCGACCGCGATGCGCCGCTGGTGCGGATCGGGGGACTGCCCGGGTTCGGAAATCTGCAAAAGCGCCATGGAATTCGTGTGTTCTACGTGATGAGGCTCTGCCGTGCGCAAAGCGCCTCGAAAAAGGGGTGGTGCCGCTATTGTCCCAGTTGATCCCGGCGCCGCTCGATGTCGTCGCCAAATCGCGCAATGAACATGAGGGCTCTGACCTGCCGCGCAGCAGCGGCGTAGTCCTTTTGCTCGTCGATCAGTTGGCCGCAAAGTGCCAACGCCTGGTTTTGGGCCTGCTGCACGCCGTCGTCCAGTGCGTCCAGTTCAGCGGCCGACTGTGCATCATCGAGCGATTCACGCCACTCCATCTGCTGCATCAGAAAGCTTGCGGGCATGGCGGTGTTGTCTTCGGCCTGGATCGGCGCTCCGTGCAGTTCGCACAGATAGGCGGCACGGCGCATCGGGTCTTTCAGGCGTTGGTAGGCCTCGTTGATGCGCACCGACCACTGCATGGCCACCCGCTGGGCTGCGGCGCCCTGTGCCGCAAATTTGTCGGGATGGACCTCGCGCTGCAGTTCTTTCCAGCGCGCATCCAGTGCCGCCCGATCCTGGGCAAAGCGTTGCGGTACACCAAACAGTTCAAAGTCGTCGGATTGCAGATTCATGCCCATACCAGGTCACACCAGATCAACAAAAAACCGCCAGCACGCAGCGCGATGGCGGTTGGACGGCAACGCGGCAGAAAGCCTCAAACGCGGAAGCTCTCTCCACAGCCGCAGCGGTCCCGTTCGTTGGGATTGTTGAACTTAAAGCCTTCATTCAGGCCTTCGCGCACAAAATCCAGCTCGGTGCCATCGATGTAGGCCAGGCTCTTGGGGTCGATCAGCACCTTGACACCATGGTTTTCGAACACGATGTCTTCCGGTTCGGAGTCGTCCACATATTCGAGCTTATAGGCCAGTCCAGAGCACCCCGTGGTCTTGACCCCGAGGCGCACGCCCAGCCCCTTGCCCCGGCGTGCCAGGTAACGGGAGACATGCCGGGCAGCAGCTTCTGTCAGCGTAATGGCCATGGTCAGGCTGCGGCCACCGCGCTGTGGTGCTTGGCCTTGTAGTCGTTCACGGCCGCCTTGATGGCGTCTTCGGCGAGGATGGAGCAGTGAATCTTGACGGGCGGCAGTGCCAGCTCTTCGGCGATCTCGCTGTTTTTCAGGGCCGCCGCTTCGTCCAGCGTCTTGCCCTTGACCCATTCGGTCACCAGCGACGACGAGGCAATGGCAGAGCCGCAGCCATAGGTCTTGAAACGGGCATCTTCAATGACGCCGGTTTGGGGGTTCACCTTGATCTGCAGCTTCATCACGTCGCCGCAGGCGGGAGCGCCCACCATGCCGGTGCCCACGGAATCGTCACCCTTGTCGAACGAACCCACGTTACGGGGGTTTTCGTAATGGTCAACCACTTTGTCGGAGTAAGCCATGATGTGTACCTCTTCAATTCTTCAGAAATCTTCGGGAATTCAGTGCGCGGCCCACTGGATGGTGCTGATATCGATGCCGTCCTGGTACATCTCCCACAGCGGGCTGAGTTCGCGCAGACGGGCCACGTTTTCACGAATGGTGCCAATGGCGTAGTCGATCTCTTCTTCGGTGGTGAAACGGCCAATGGTCATGCGCAGGCTGCTGTGCGCCAGTTCGTCACTGCGGCCCAGGGCGCGCAGGACATAGCTGGGCTCCAGGCTGGCCGAAGTGCAGGCGGAGCCCGATGAAACGGCCAGACCCTTGATCCCCATGATCAGCGATTCGCCTTCGACGAAATTGAAGCTCATGTTCAGGTTCTGCGGCACCCGACGCTCCAGGCTGCCATTGATGAACACCTGCTCGATATCCTTCAACCCATTGAGCAGGCGCTGCTGCAATGCGCGGGCCTTGGCATTGCTTTCGGCCATTTCTTCCTTGGCGATGCGAAAAGCCTCGCCCATGCCCACGATCTGGTGCGTGGGCAGCGTGCCCGAGCGCATGCCACGCTCATGGCCACCACCGTGCATCTGCGCTTCCAGACGCACACGGGGTTTGCGGCGCACAAACAAGGCACCCACCCCCTTGGGGCCGTAAGTCTTGTGGGCCGTCATGCTCATCAGGTCGATCGGCAGCACACCCATGTCGATCTCAACCCGGCCTGTGGCCTGCGCGGCATCCACATGCAGCAGGATGCCTTTCTCGCGGCACAGGGCGCCAATGGCCGGGATGTCCTGGATCACACCGATTTCGTTGTTCACGAACAGGATGCTGATCAAGAGGGTGTCGGGGCGGATGGCCGCCTTCAGGGTGTCCATGTTGACCAGGCCATCCTCCTGAACATCCAGGTAGGTCACCTCGAACCCCTGGCGCTCCAGTTCGCGCATGGTGTCCAGCACGGCCTTGTGCTCGGTCTTGAGGGTGATGAGGTGTTTGCCCTTGCCCTGGTAGAAATGGGCGGCACCTTTCAAGGCGAGGTTGATGGACTCGGTGGCACCGCTGGTCCAGACGATCTCGCGCGGGTCGGCACCGATCAGGTCGGCCACTTGCACGCGTGCTTTTTCCACGGCCTCTTCGGCCTCCCAGCCCCAGGCGTGGCTGCGGGAAGCGGGGTTGCCGAAATGCTCGCGCAGCCACGGAATCATGGCATCCACAACGCGTGGATCCACCGGCGTGGTGGCGCCGTAATCGAGATAGATGGGGAAATGCGGGGTCATGTCCATGGCTGGCTCAGTAAAAATTTCTGGCTGGCAAACTCAAAAAAACAAGGTTCGAAAACGCGTTCAGGGCGATGCCGACCCCAGGGCCGAACCGGGCGCCCCAGGTATCAGGATTTGGCGAAGACGTTGCCCAGCGCGAACACCGAATTGGGCGCATTCACGCGGATGGGTTTGACCACGGGAGTCGTGGAGATCGCGCGCCGCGCAACGGGCTTGTCCTCGATCTGCACGCCCTTGGCCAGTTGCTCGTCCACCAGTTTCTGCAACGTGACGGAGTCGAGGAACTCGACCATGCGCTGGTTGAGCGAAGCCCACAACTCATGCGTCATGCAGCGACCCGCCTCGCCCAGGCAATTTTCCTTGCCACCACACTGCGTGGCATCAATGGGTTCATCCACCGAAACAATGATGTCTGCCACCGTGATGTCGGCTGCCTTGCGGGCCAGGGTGTAGCCACCACCGGGTCCCCGGGTGGACTCCACGAGCTCGTGGCGGCGCAGCTTGCCAAAGAGCTGTTCCAGGTAGGACAGCGAAATTTGTTGCCTTTGGCTGATGGCCGCCAGCGTGACAGGGCCATTGTTCTGGCGCAAAGCCAGGTCAATCATGGCGGTGACCGCAAAACGGCCTTTGGTTGTGAGACGCATCGCAAGCTCCTTGTCTACGCTTGTTCGTTATAAAACTGCGGGCCCTGCAAATGCGCAGCGCCTGCACCGTCTCCGCCCCTTGCCCTGTCCAGTTGCCTGGCACAGAGTCCTTCATCGTTGGGCTCTTTTCTTGAGAATTTTGTAAGAGTATACCATAAATCCCAATCAATTTTGTCGGGTTAAAAAACCAACAAGTCACAATTTCATCGATCAAGTTCCATTGCCCTCAGAACACGCGCGTTCAGAGTGCCACTGAATCGCTGCCGTGCGCTCCAAAAGCCTGGTCCTTGAGCCGTGTCAACTGGTCGCGCACACGTGCCGCCTGCTCGAACTCCAGGTTGCGCGCATGTTCCAGCATGAGCTTCTCCAGGCGCTTGATCTCGCGCGCCACATCCTTCTCGGACATGTCCTCCACTTGGGCTCGCTGCATGGCTTCCTGCTCCAGCCGCTCGGCATCCTTGCCGGCCTTCTCGCTGTAAACCCCGTCAATCAGGTCTTTTACCCGCTTGACAATGCTGCGTGGCGTGATTCCGTGGGCCTTGTTGTGTGCGATCTGCTTGATGCGCCGACGTTCCGTCTCGCCCATGGCTTTTTTCATCGAGTCGGTAATCCGGTCGGCATACAGGATGGCCTTGCCGTTCAGATTGCGCGCCGCGCGGCCGATGGTCTGGATCAGGCTGCGCTCGGCGCGCAGAAAGCCCTCTTTGTCGGCGTCAAGAATCGCCACGAGGGACACCTCGGGAATGTCCAGCCCTTCGCGCAGCAGGTTGATGCCGACCAGTACGTCGAACGCCCCCAGGCGCAGATCGCGGATGATTTCGACGCGCTCCACGGTGTCCACGTCGCTGTGCAGGTAACGCACCTTCACGCCGTTGTCCGTGAGGTAATCGGTCAGCTGCTCGGCCATGCGCTTGGTGAGCGTGGTAATGAGTACACGTTCATGCTTTTCAACGCGAATGCGTATTTCCTGCAGCACATCATCCACCTGGTGGGTCGCGGGGCGCACTTCCACCACCGGGTCCACCAGGCCGGTGGGACGTACCACCTGGTCCACGATCTGGCCTGAATGGGTCTTTTCATAGTCGGCCGGCGTGGCCGAAACAAAGATCACCTGCCGCATGCGCTGTTCGAACTCCTCGAACTTGAGCGGGCGGTTGTCCAGCGCGGATGGCAGGCGAAACCCATATTCCACCAGCGTGGTCTTGCGCGAGCGGTCGCCGCTGTACATCGCGTTGAGCTGGCCGATCATCTGGTGGCTCTCGTCCAGGAACATGATGGCGTTCTTGGGCATGTAGTCGGTCAGCGTGCTCGGCGGGTCGCCCGGTGCGGCGCCCGACAGGTGGCGGGTGTAGTTCTCGATACCCTTGCAGTGCCCCACTTCGCTGAGCATCTCCAGATCAAAGCGCGTGCGCTGCTCCAGCCGCTGCGCCTCCACCAGCTTGCCATCGGCCAGCAACTGCTGCAGGCGCTCGGCCAGCTCCAGCTTGATGGTCTCCACCGCCGCCAGCACCTTGTCGCGCGGGGTCACGTAGTGGCTGCTGGGGTACACGGTGAAGCGCGGAATCTTCTGCTTGACGCGTCCCGTGAGCGGATCGAACAGCTGCAGGCTCTCGATTTCGTCGTCAAACAGCTCGATGCGCATCGCCAGCTCGGAATGCTCGGCCGGGAACACGTCGATGGTGTCGCCGCGCACGCGGAACTTGCCGCGCGAAAAATCGGCCTCGTTGCGCTGGTATTGCATGCGGATCAGCTGGGCGATCACGTCGCGCTGGCCCAGCTTGTCGCCCGTGCGCAGTGTCATCACCATGCGGTGGTAGCTCTCGGGCTCGCCAATGCCGTAAATGGCCGACACGGTGGCCACGATGACCACGTCCTTGCGCTCCATCAGGCTCTTGGTACAGCTCAATCGCATCTGCTCGATGTGCTCGTTGATGGCGCTGTCCTTCTCGATGAACAGGTCGCGCTGCGGTACATAGGCCTCGGGTTGGTAGTAGTCGTAATAACTCACGAAATACTCGACCGCGTTCTTGGGGAAGAACTCGCGGAACTCGCTGTACAGCTGCGCCGCCAGCGTCTTGTTGGGTGCGAACACGATCGCCGGGCGGCCCATGCGGGCGATCACATTGGCCATGGTGAAGGTCTTGCCCGAGCCCGTCACACCCAGCAGCGTCTGGAAGGTCTCCCCGTCATTCAGCCCCTCCACCAGCTTGCTGATGGCCTCGGGCTGGTCGCCCGCCGGTGGGTACGGCTGGAACAGCTCAAAGGGGGAATTGGGAAAATGGACGAACTCGCCGTCCTGCTTTTCAGTGATGGCTTCGGTGATATCCGGCATGGGGGCGGTCAACGGGTGATGTGGGCAGGCCGTTAAAATCGGCGGAACCAGGCACAGTACACCACGCCCGGATTCTTCGCTACTGACAACCTTTCAAGGATTTTCATGTCTCTGTTCACCGCCGTCGAAATGGCCCCCCGCGACCCTATCCTGGGCCTCAACGAGCAATTCAACGCCGACACCAACCCCAACAAGGTCAATCTGGGCGTCGGCGTTTATTTCGACGACAACGGCAAGCTGCCCCTGCTGCAATGTGTGCAGGCCGCAGAAAAGACCATGATGTCCACCCCCACCGCCCGTGGCTACCTGCCCATCGACGGCATCGTGGCCTATGACAACGCCGTCAAGAGCCTGGTGTTCGGCGCCGACAGCGAACCCGTCCAATCCGGCCGCGTGGCCACCGTGCAGGCCATCGGCGGCACCGGCGGCCTCAAGATCGGTGCCGACTTCCTGAAGAAGGTCAGCCCCAACGCCAAGGTGCTGATCTCCGACCCCAGCTGGGAAAACCACCGTGCGCTGTTCACCAACGCCGGTTTTGAAGTCGGCACCTACGCCTACTACGACGCCGAAAAGCGCGGCGTGAACTTCGAAGGTTTTTTGGCCAGCCTGAACGCTGCCGCTGCCGGCACCATCGTGGTGCTGCACGCCTGCTGCCACAATCCGACCGGCTATGACATCACGCCCGCGCAGTGGGACCAGGTCATTGCCGTGGTCAAGGCCAAGGGCCTCACGCCCTTCCTCGACATGGCGTACCAGGGCTTCGGCTACGGCATCGCCGAAGACGGCGCGGTGATCGGCAAGTTTGTGGCCGCGGGCCTGAACTTCTTTGTCTCCACCTCTTTCAGCAAGAGCTTCAGCCTGTATGGCGAGCGCGTGGGCGGCCTGTCGGTACTGTGCACTGACAAGGAAGAAGCCGGCCGCGTGCTGAGCCAGCTCAAGATCGTGATCCGCACCAACTACTCCAACCCACCCATTCACGGTGGCGCGGTGGTGGCTGCGGTGCTGAACAACCCCGAGCTGCGCGCCCTGTGGGAAAAAGAACTGGGTGAAATGCGCGTGCGCATCAAGGCCATGCGCCAGAAGCTGGTCGATGGCCTCAAGGCCGCCGGCGTGAAGCAGGACATGTCCTTCATCACCACCCAGATCGGCATGTTCAGCTACTCGGGCCTGACCAAGGACCAGATGGTGCGCCTGCGCAGCGAGTTTGGCGTGTACGGCACCGACACCGGCCGCATGTGCGTGGCTGCGCTCAACAGCAAGAACATCGACTACGTCTGCCAGGCAATTGCCAAGGTGATCTGAGCCTCCCAGCAGCCACACAAAAACCGCCCTCGGGCGGTTTTTTCATGGGAGAAAAGATCGAGCGGCGCAGGCAGCGGCCCTGCGGGAATCAGAGTCCCGCAATCCGTGCAATCACCGCCCCCAGCGCCTGGCTGGTGCCGGCCTCTGCGGTCAGCGTGATGCGGCCACTGCCGTGCGCGGTGACCTGCATTTCCATCTTCATGGCTTCCATCACGGCGATCACATCACCGTCTTGCACCAGGTCGCCCTCGGCCACCTTCCAGGCATGCAGGTTGCCCGCAATGGGCGAGGTGACCGCGCCGGCATCCACCGCCACTTCGGGTGCCTTCGCCTGGGCAGTCCCGCCAGACACATTCGCCAGACCCTGCAGCAGCACGGCGGGCAGGCCCAGATTGACGCGGCGGCCGTCGATCTCGATGGCGGTGCGCAGCAAGCTGGCGTCGGGCTGAGGTTCGGCGCGCGCCTGGGCCTGGATCGAGGCGGCCAGCGGCGCGGCAAAGTCGGATTCGATCCAGCGCGTATGCACCTTGAAGCCGTTGGCGCCCACGAAGTCGGGATGGTCGATGACCGCGCGGTGGAACGGCAGCACCGACGCCACGCCTTCGATCTGAAACTCGCGCAACGCACGGCGCGCACGCACAAGTGCCTGCTCGCGGGTGGCTCCGGTCACGATCAGCTTGGCCATGAGCGAGTCGAACGTGCCCGGCACCACCGAGCCCGACTGCACGCCCGTGTCCAGGCGCACGCCGGGGCCCGACGGCGCATCAAAGCGCTGCACCGGGCCGGGGGTGGGCAGAAAGCCCCGGCCCACGTCTTCGGCGTTGATACGAAACTCGATTGAATGGCCCAGCGGCGCGGGCGTCTGCGTCACAGACAGCGGCAGGCCGTCGGCCACACGCAGCTGCTCCACCACCAGGTCCACGCCGGTGGTCTGCTCCGTCACGGGGTGCTCGACCTGCAAGCGGGTGTTGACCTCCAGAAATGAGATGGCGCCGCTCTGGCTGAGCAAAAACTCCACCGTGCCGGCGCTGGTGTAGCCCGCTGCCGCGCAGATGTCGCGCGCCGAGCTGTGGATGCGCTCGCGCTGCGCATCGGTCAAAAATGGCGCGGGGGCTTCTTCCACCAGCTTTTGGTTGCGCCGCTGCAGCGAGCAATCGCGCGTGCCCAGCACTACGACGTTGCCATGGGTGTCTGCCAGCACCTGGGCCTCGATGTGGCGGGGCTTGTCCAGAAACTGCTCGACAAAGCACTCGCCACGGCCAAAGGCCGTCACGGCCTCGCGCACGGCGGAGTCGAACAGCTCGGCCACCTCGTCCATGCGCCAAGCGATCTTCATGCCACGCCCGCCGCCGCCAAAGGCCGCCTTGATGATGATGGGCAGGCCGTGCTGTTCGGCAAACGCCAGCACCTCGCTGGCATCCTTGACTGGGTCGGGCGTTCCCACCACCAAGGGGGCACCCACCTGCAGCGCGATCTTGCGTGCCTGCACCTTGTCGCCCAGCTGGGCGATGGTGGCCGGTGGTGGGCCGATCCAGGCCAGGCCGGCATCGATCACGGCCTGGGCAAAGGCCTGGTTCTCGGACAGAAAGCCGTAGCCGGGATGCACGGCGTCGGCGCCGCTCTTTCGGGCGATCTCCAGCAGCTTGGCAATGTTCAGGTAGGTGTCGGCCGGCCGGTCGCCATCGAGGCCATAGGCTTCATCCGCCATGCGCGCATGCAGCGCGTCGATGTCGGCATTGGCATACACCGCCACCGACTGCACGCCGTAGTCGGCGCAGGCGCGGGCGATGCGGACGGCGATCTCGCCGCGATTGGCAATCAAAACTTTTTTCATGGCATCAAACCTTTCGCCTCGAAAACGTGAAGGGTGGCGAGTTCGCCGTCACCTGCTACGCAGGCACAGCGATGTAGAGAAACGCCCGCGGCGCGGCCGTTTTCGCCGCGATTGGCAAACAAGACTTTTTTCATGGCTGGCTCTTTCAAACGCTGGGCGAAAGCTCTGCAAAGGGGCGAATGGGGTTGAAACGCAACCAGGCCCCGACGGGGATCTGCCCCGCGCGGTCCAGATGGTGGGGCGCCACGGCGCCAATGACGGGATAGCCGCCGGTGAGCGGGTGGTCGGCCAGAAACAGCACGGGCTGGCCGCTGGGCGGCACCTGCAGTGCCCCCAGGGCGGTGCCCTCGCTGGGCAGCTCGCCGGAGATGGCGCGGTCCAGCGGCACCTCGCCCGCCAGGCGCAGGCCCACCCGGTTGGACTGGGGCGTGACCTGCCAGCGCTGGGCGGACAGCCGTGCAATGGCCTCGGCGGTGAACCAGTCGGTGCGCGGGCCCATGACCACGTCCAGCATCACCTCCTGCTCCAGCGTGGGCAGGTCGTCGGCTGCCAGATCGGCGGTGCCCACCACCGCGCCGGCGCTGGCGGGCCGCACGCCCAGCATGTCGCCCACAGACAATGGTGCAGGCCCGACATGGGCCAGGGTGTCGGTGGCGCAGCTGCCCATGACAGCTGCCACATCAAAGCCGCCACGCACGGCCACGTAGCAACGCGCGCCCGCCCGGGGTTGGCCCACGGCCAGGGTGTCGCCATGGGCCAGCGCCACGGGGGCGTGGCGCGGCAGGCTCCAGCGGCGGCCGTCGGCGGTGGTCAGACCCAGGGGCGCGTCGGCACCGGTGACGGCCACCACGATTTCGCCCAGGCTTTGCAGTTGCAGGCCACCACCCACCGTCTCCAGCGCGGCGGCGTTGCTGGCGTTGCCCACCAGCCGGTTGGCGGCCTTGAGAGCGGCCTGGTCCATGGCGCCCGACTCCGACACGCCCTGTCCCGCCTGGCCCTGGCGCCCCAGGTCCTGAAACACGGTGAGCAGGCCGGTGGCGCGCACCCGCAGCGCGGCCTGGTCCGGCGCAAGTGCCTGCGCCGAGCGGTATGTGGCATTTTTTGGGGCTTTTTGGCCTGTAGCCGTTGACTTTATTTCACCTGCAGCTATTGGTTGTGTAGCAATATCCACAAACCGCACGCGGTAACCGGGCTGCAGCAGAGCGGGCTGGGCACGGTCAAGGTCCCACATGGCCAAGGGTGTCACGCCAATGATCTGCCAGCCACCGGGGCTGGCCTGAGGGTAAACGCCGCTGAAGCTGCCCGCCAGGCCCACGGCGCCGGCTGGTATGCGGGTGCGCGGCGTGCTGCGGCGCGGCACGTTCAGGCTGGGGTGGCCACCGCTCAGGTAGGCAAAGCCGGGGGCAAAGCCGGTGAAGGCCACGGTGTATTCGCTGCCGGTGTGGCGGCGCACCACTTCTTCGGGCGTGATGCCCAGGATCTGCGCCACTTCGGCCAGGTCTTCGCCGTCGTAGTGCACGGGGATTTCGACCAGGGTACTGCCGCGCTCGGCGCGCTGCGAGAGATCACGCCCGGCAATACCTTGCACCAGCGCCTCAGCGCTGGTGGCGGAGGGACGATAGCGTATGAGGAGCGTCCGCGCTGCGGGCACCAGCTCTTGCACACCCTGCAGGGGCTCGCGCTGCAGCGAGGCCAGCAGCGCCAAGGTCTGGTCCAGATCGGCCAGCTCGACCAGCAGCGCATTGAGGTTGACGGGAAGAAAACGCAACTTATTTTCCGAAAATAAAGCCGATACCTTCATACGTGGTATGCACTGTCCGGTACGTCAGTGATAAACATGTGTCCGGGCGCATGGGTGACGGCAAAAGGTACGCCCGATGCCATCACAGCCGCTTGGGGTGTCACACCACAGGCCCAAAAAACGGGAATCTCGCCTGACTCGATGCGCACGGCATCACCAAAGTCAGGCTTGCATATGTCGGAAATACCTAAAGCAGCGGGGTCGCCCACATGCACCGGCGCACCGTGCACCGAGGGAAAACGTCCCGAAATCGCGACTGTATCCGCCACCCGATGTGCTGGTATGGGCCGCATGGATACCACCATTTCGCCATGCAGGCGCCCGGCTGGGCGGCACTGGCGATTGGTGCGGTACATGGGCACATTGGAACCATCGGCAATGTGCCGTACTTCAATGCCAGCCTCTTGCAGCGGTGTCTCGAACGTGAAACTGCAACCAATGAGGAACGTCACCAAATCAGTCTGCTCAGCCCACAGCGGTGTAGCATCAGTCAGCTCTTGCGCCAAGCGTCCATTGCGCCACACGCGATACAAAGGAATGTCTGTGCGGATATCCGCATCCTCGGCCAGCAAGGTCTGGTGCGATCCAGCCTCAATCACATCCAGCACGGGGCAAGCTTTGGGATTGCGCTGGGCATAGAGCAAAAAGTCCCAAGCCCAGTCGCGCGGCAGCGCAATCATGTTGGCCTGCGTCATGCCTGGGGCAATACCCGCAGTGGGTTGGACAACCCCTGACCGATAGGTAGCGCGGGCCTGACGGGCCACCGCCACGGCGGTTTCCCGTACCTTTTGCAACGCAAAAATACTCACGCGATGTCTCCCGAAAATCAGGCAAAAGAACGCACGGTCACACCTTCGCGCTCCAGCGCCATGCGCACGGCGCGGGCCATATCCACTGCTGCGGCGTTATCACCGTGTACACAGATGGATTGCGCCTCCACACGGGCAAGACTGCCATCAATGGCTTCCACGACCCCTTCATGCACGAGGCGCAACATGCGCTGCGCAACCATCTCGACATCGTGCAGCACGGCACCTTTTTCGCGGCGGGACACCAGAGTGCCCTGCGGGGTGTAGGCCCGGTCGGCAAAAGCCTCTGCCACCACACGCAGACCCGCATCCTGCGCCCATTTCACCAGGGGCGAGCCCGCCAGCACTACCAGGGCCAGCTCTGGGTTTACGGCACGCACGGCAGCAATCACATCGCGGGCCTGGCGCTCGTCATAGGCTATGGTGTTGTAGAGCGCACCATGCGGCTTCACATATGCCACACGCACCCCAACGGCTGCAGCCAGCCCTTGCAACGCCCCGATCTGGTAGATGATGTCAGCCACCAGATCGGGACTGGCCACATCCATGTTGCGACGACCAAAGCCAACCAGATCCGGATAAGCCACATGGGCCCCCACCGCAACACCCTGCTCTCTGGCCGCACGCAGCGTGGCCAGGATGCCTGCGGGATCGCCAGCATGGAAGCCGCATGCCACGTTGGCGCTGGTCACGATGCGCAGGATGGCCTCGTCGTCACCCATGGTCCAGATGCCAAAGCTCTCGCCCAGGTCACTGTTCAAATCAATCGTTGCCATAGAACCCTTCTCGTCTTACAGCGACAAAAATGCAAAGATGGGGCCAATCGATTTGTAGCCCATCCACCAGGTAAGGACACAGGTAATGGTGCCCAACACCAGCATCCAGCGAGGGTAACGGTACCCCCCCATCAGATCGCTGCGAAACCAGCCCACATACATGAAAAGGCTGAGCCCCAAAGGCAGGATAAGACCATTGAACCCGCCAGCAAACACTAGCAACGCAGCCGGCGCAGTGCCCATGCCCATGTATGCCGCCAACGAAATCAGGATAAATACCACCGTCACACGATTGCGACCAGTCTCAGTCACACTGGGGACAAAGGTGCTGACGAACGATATGGAGGTGTATGCTGCACCGATCACGCTGGTGATGGCTGCAGCCCACAAAATAAGACCGAAGACACGCAGACCGAGAGGCCCCGCTGCCGACTGGAAAGCCTGCGCAGCAGGGTTGGCACCCTTGCCGGACACATCAATTGCCACACCGCTGGCCACCACACCCAGCACGGCCAGGAACAGCACATAACGCATCAGTCCGGTGACAGCAATGCCATTGAGAGCGCCCCTGGAGACTGCCCCCAGGTTTTCTACCCCCACCATGCCTTTGTCGAGCAGGCGGTGTGCGCCAGCATAGGTGATGTAGCCCCCGACCGTACCCCCCACAATGGTGGTGATAGTGGCGAAGTTGATGGTATCGGGCCACACCGTCTGGCGCAGCGCCTCGCCCAGCGGCGGATTGGAGACAAACGCTACAAATGCGGTGAGAGCCACCATCACGATGCCCAGCACAATGATCATGCGGTCAACAGCCACGCCTGCGCGCTTGGATGAGAAGATGCCTATGGCGACCAAGGCGCTCAGCAAACCACCCCACTTGGGATCCAGCCCCAACATTGCATTCAACCCCAGGCCCGCACCAGCGATGTTGCCCACGTTGAACACAAGGCCGCCAAAGATGACCAGCACTGCCAGCAGATGGCCGCTGCCCGGAATCGCAGCATTGGCAAGGTCCGAGGCACGCATCCGTGTCACGGTGATCATGCGCCAGATGTTTATCTGAACCACGAAATCGATCAGGATGGACGCCAGGATTCCGAAGGCGAACGCGGCACCCATGGTCGAGGTGAAGGTGGCCGTCTGGGTGATGAAACCCGGACCAATGGCCGACGTGGCCATTAGAAAAATGGCCGCTAGCAGCGAGGAGCGCCGCTTTTTTGCAAAGTCTTGCGCAGGTGCGGCAAGTTGACTGGTCTCACTCATGGGGGGCCTTCCGGTAAAAATATGGTGACAACTTAACTCAGCAATATACGTGCCAATGTTTAGCAACAAAAAATGAATTGTTCTTCTAGATTTGTCTAATTGTTCAACAACAATTCTGTCGTCATGATAAGTATTTACCCCATAGTGCCGCACAGCAGTTCAGACTGGCACCAATGCGGTGCCATCTACGATCCTGGGCACGAACTACACTTGCCTGGCCGCAAGCACCCCCAACACAAACGCTTTCACCGAATGTCTCCCCCCAACGATCCCCAGCCCAACCTGACAGACCGCATGGCCGAGCTGATCCGCCAGAAGATCGTGCACGGCGAGTTTTCACCCGGCCAGCGCCTGTCAGAAGCGGCCCTGAGTGAAAGCCTGGATATTTCGCGCAACACCCTGCGCGAGGTGTTCCGGCTGCTGACCAAGGAGGGGTTGCTCACGCACGCACCCAACCGGGGCGTGTTTGTGGCCATTCCCAGCATTGCGTCCATCATCGACATCTACCGCGTGCGTCGGCTGATCGAATGCCAGGCGCTGGCGCAGGCCTACCCGCGCCACCCGGCCAAAAAACACCTGCGCCAGGCCGTCGAGATGGCCCAGCGCTGTCGCGATGCCGGCGACTGGCAAGGTGTTGGCACGGCCAACATGGAGTTCCATATGGCGGTTGTCGAGCTGGCCGACAGCGAGCGCCTGAATGTGATGTTTTCACATGTGCTGGCAGAACTGCGGCTTGCCTTTGGCCTGCTCAACGACCCCGAATTTCTGCACATGCCCTATGTGGAGATGAACCTGGACATACTGGAATTGTTCGATGCCGGCAAGCTGCAACAAGCGGCCACGGCGCTCAACGAGTACCTGGTGCACTCAGAACGCATCGTGCTGGCGGTGTATGCGCGGCGCATTACCGACAGCGGCCTGTCCGGGTAAGCGCCGCTGCGCCATGCCGCCGACAAAGCGCAGAACCACAGCGCAGCCGGGCATGGCGGCTGGCGCACCCGCACGAAAACCCGGCCCCAACCGGCTTGGCCAGGCCTTGACCAGCGTCGGGCCTGAACGCCCCGTCAGAAACCAGGCGGCCTGATCAGGGCCGTGGCTTGCGCGCGCCGGGCTTGGCAGCGCCGGTCACACGCGGCGGCAGGCCGGTGTGCTGGGTCAGCAGCCGCCCTTTTTGCGGCATGCCTGGCGTAGCGCCGCCCCTGGCGGGGCCGGGTGTGGCCGCGGCCGCCCTGGTGGCGCCCGGCGTGGAATTGGTGCGCCGTGCGCTCTGGTAGCCCCCATCGGTGAGCGGCTGGAAGGTAGGAATCAGGTGGTGCTTGCCGTTGCCGATCAAATCGGCCCGGCCCATGGCCTTGAGCGCCTCGCGCAGCAGCGGCCAGTTGTTGGGGTCGTGGTAGCGCAAGAACGCCTTGTGCAGGCGGCGGCGCTTTTCGCCGCGCACGATGGGCACCTCCTCGCTGTCGCGCGTGACCTTGCGCAGCGGGTTCTTGCCCGTGTGGTACATCGCCGTGGCACTGGCCATGGGGCTGGGGTAGAAGGCCTGCACCTGGTCGGCACGAAAGCCGTTTTTCTTCAGCCAGATGGCGAGGTTCATCATGTCCTCGTCGCTGGTGCCGGGGTGGGCGGCAATGAAGTAGGGAATCAGGAACTGCTTCTTGCCCGCCTCGGCGGTGTACTTCTCGAACAGCGTCTTGAACTTGTCGTAGTTGCCGATGCCCGGCTTCATCATCTTGGTGAGCGGGCCGGATTCGGTGTGCTCGGGGGCGATCTTCAGGTAGCCGCCCACATGGTGCTGCACCAGCTCTTTCACATACTCGGGCGACTGGATGGCCAGGTCGTAGCGCAGGCCCGAGCCGATCAGGATCTTCTTGATGCCCTTGAGCGCGCGGCCCCGGCGGTAGATCTGGATGAGCGGATCGTGGTTGGTGGTGAGGTTCTGGCAGATGCCGGGGTAGACGCAGCTCGGCTTGCGGCAGGCGGCCTCGATCTCGGGCGTGCGGCAGCCCAGGCGGTACATGTTGGCCGTGGGGCCGCCCAGGTCGGAGATGGTGCCGGTGAAGCCCTGCACCTTGTCGCGGATGTCCTCGATCTCGCGAATCACCGAATCCTCGCTGCGGCTCTGGATGATGCGCCCCTCGTGCTCGGTGATCGAGCAGAAGGTGCAGCCGCCAAAGCAGCCGCGCATGATGTTGATCGAGAAACGGATCATCTCCCACGCCGGGATCTTGGTGGCGCCATCGTGGCGGCCACGCTCGTCGGCATAGCGCGGGTGCGGGTTGCGCGCGTAGGGCAGGTCGAAGATGTGGTCCATCTCGGCCGTGGTCAGCGGAATGGGCGGCGGGTTCAGCCACACATCGCGCGCCGTGGCGCCTTCGCCGTGCGCCTGCACCATGGCGCGGGCATTGCCGGGGTTGGTTTCGAGGTGCATCACGCGGTTGGCGTGGGCATACAGCACCGGGTCGCTCTTGACCTGTTCATAGCTGGGCAGGCGGATCACGCTGCGCTCGCGCGGCGGGCCCTTGTGCTTGCCCTGCACGGCCGGGTTGGGCACGAAGGTGAGCGCATGGGTGGTGCCAGCGGTTTTGGCATCTTTTTGGTCTGCAGCGCTTTCTGCGCCTGCGCCAGCAGCGACTGAAACCGCAGCATCTTCCTTGCTGCAGCTGCCGCCCTGCCCCGCTGCCTGTTCGCTGGTGGTCTGGTAGGGGTTGATGTGTTCGTCCACGCGGCCCGGCAGATCGACGCTGCTGGAGTCGATCTCGAACCAACCCTCGGGCGTGGTGCGGCGCACAAAGGCCGTGCCACGCACGTCGGTGATGTTTTCGACCGGCTCGCGTGCTGCAATGCGGTGCGCGACCTCGACCAGGGCGCGCTCGGCGTTGCCGTACAGCAGCAGATCGCACTTGGAATCGACCACGATGGAGCGGCGCACCTTGTCGCTCCAGTAGTCGTAGTGGGCAATGCGGCGCAGGCTGCCTTCGATGCCGCCCAGCACGATGGGCACGTCCTTGTAGGCCTCGCGGCAGCGCTGGCTGTACACGATGGCGGCGCGGTCGGGGCGCTTGCCGGCCACGTCGCCGGGGGTGTAGGCATCGTCGCTGCGGATCTTGCGATCGGCCGTATAGCGGTTGATCATCGAGTCCATGTTCCCGGCCGTGATGCCCCAGAACAGGTTGGGCTTGCCCAGCGCCTTGAAGGGCTCGGCGCTCTGCCAGTCGGGCTGGGCGATGATGCCCACGCGAAAGCCCTGCGCTTCCAGCGTGCGCCCGATCACCGCCATGCCAAAGCTCGGGTGGTCGATGTAGGCATCACCCGTCACCAGCACCACGTCGCAGCTGTCCCAGCCCAGCTGCTCCATCTCGGCGCGGCTCATCGGCAAAAACGGGGCCGTGCCAAAGCGCTTGGCCCAGTACGGCCGGTAGCTGGTCAAGGGCTTGGCGGCGCGCGCAAAAAAGGAGACGTCAACGGGGGCGTTCATGCGGGGGGTGCGGGCGCCCAGGGTCGTGGCGGGACGCGGTCTTGGTGGGTAACCCACAATTTTACGGCGCCATGCCATTTTTGTCGCCGTACGGGGGACATACCCCTGCCGGGTTTAAGCTCGCACCCTATGCCCCAGACCCTGGCTGCGCCCGCGCACAGCGACATCACCATCAAGAAAAGCCGCTTCATCGGCTGCGTGCAGCCCATGGCCGACCGTGCCAGTGCCCAGGCCCATGTCGATGCGCTCTGGAAGCAACACCCCGGTGCGGCCCACATCTGCTGGGCGCTGCTGGCGGGCGGGCAATCGGCAGCGGTGGACGACGGCGAGCCCAGCGGCACCGCCGGGCGCCCCATGCTGGACGTGCTGCGCCACCAGGACCTCGAAGGCGTGCTGGCCACGGTGGTGCGCTACTTTGGCGGCGTCAAGCTGGGCGCCGGCGGCCTGGTGCGTGCCTACACCGACTGCGTGGCCCAGGCTCTGCTCACGGCGCCCAAGGTGCAGCTTCAGCGCATGGCCACGCTGCAATGCCTGGTGCCCTATGCGCTCGAAGGCCTGCTGCGCCGCGAGATCGAGGCCGCAGGCGCCAAACTGCTGGATGTGCAACACGGCGCGCTCGTCACCCTGCAGCTGCGCCTGCCCGAAACCCAGGCCAGCGCCTTTGTGCAGCGCATGAACGACCAAGGCCAGGGACGCGTCGGCTGGCCCGGTCCAGTGGACTGACCACCTGGTCTTCAAACACGCCATTACAAACACTACACTCGCATACAAATCGACTCCACCCGGCACTCTTGCCACTCCGGGCAAGAAGCAACCCATCCGCCCATGCTGATACACACCAGCCACCAGCCCGCGGCCCGCCAGGCCATTCGCGCCGTGGGTGCCCTTTTGCTGGTGCTGGTGCTGGTCATGGCTCTGCCCTCCCTGCCCGGCATGCGGGGCGTGGCGCACTACCTGCCGCTGCACATGGCGCTGGAGACGCTGGCGATCGTGGTGGCGGCGCTCACGTTTGGCGTGGTCTGGAGCGCAAAGCATGAGCAGTTGCCACGCAACGCGCTGGTGCTGGGTTGCGCCTTCCTGGGCGTGGGCCTCCTCGACTTCGGCCACATGCTGTCGTACAGCGGCATGCCCGACTTCATCACCCCCAACTCCACCGAAAAGGGCATTCATTTCTGGCTGGCCGCACGGCTGCTGAGCGCGCTGACCTTTCTCGCCGTGGCCTGGCTGCCCTGGAGCACCAGCGCCTCGCGGTCCCGCGCATGGTCGCTGCTGGCCATGGTGCTGCTGCTGGTAGCCGCCTTTTACGGACTGTTTTTTCTGGCCCCGCACCTGTTGCCAGAAACCTTTGTCGCCGGCCAGGGGCTCACCACGTTCAAGATCGGCTTCGAATATGCATTGATGGCCCTGTACCTGGCCGCCGCCGCGCTGCTGCTCAGGCACATGCGCCGGCAGCGCAGCTTCAACACCAGCGGCCTGTTTGCCGTGGCGTGCACCATGGCGCTGAGCGAGTTTTTCTTCACGCGCTACACCGGCGTCACCGACATCTACAACACGGTGGGCCACCTCTACAAGGCGCTCGCCTACGTCTTTTTGTACCGCGCTGTGTTTGTCGAAACCGTGCAGCAGCCTTACACCCTGCTGCGCGCATCGCAGCAGCAGCTGCAGGCCACGCTCAACGCCCTGCCCGACACGATGCTGGAGCTCGACGACGAAGGGCGCTACATGGATGTGCGCACAGGCCATGCGGGCAACCTGGCCGCCTCCGCCAGCCTACTGCTGGGCAAGACCCTGCAGGAAGTGCTGCCCGCCGAAGCGGCCGGCATCACCCTGGCCGCCCTGGAAGAAGCACGCCAGCAGGGCTTCTCGCGCGGCCGGATGGTGGCCTTGCAGGTGCCCGATGGCCAACGCTGGTTTGAGCTCTCGGTGGCGCGCAAGGCCCCCCAGCCGGGCCATGGCCAGCGCTTCGTGGTCATCTCGCGCGACATCACCCAGCGCCTGCAGAGCGAAGAGGCCATGCGCAAGCTCTCTCAGGCCGTTGCGCAAAACCCTCTACCCATCGTCATCACCGACTTGCAAGGCCGCATCGAATACGTGAACGACGCCTTCACCCGCTCCAGCGAATACACTGCCGCCGAAGTGCTGGGGAAAAACCCGAGCATCCTGCAATCGGGCAAAATGCCCGCCGCCACCTACCAGGACATGTGGGCCCGGCTCCAGCAAGGCAAATCGTGGCAGGGAGACCTCATCAACCGCAGCAAAAGCGGCCGCGAATACACCGAATCGGTGCTCATCTATCCGGTGCGCAATGCAGAAGGCGAGGTCACCCACTACCTCGCCCACAAAGAAGACGTGACCGAGCGCAAACGGGCCACCGCGCGCATCCAGCAGCTCTCGCACCAAGACCAGCTCACCGGCCTGCCCAACCGCACCATGCTGGGCAAGCACTTTGATTACGCCATCCGCCAAAGCACCGCCCTGGCCGTGCTGTGGATCGACCTGGATCGTTTCAAGGACATCAACGACTCGCTGGGCCACAACGTGGGCGACCTGCTGCTGCTGGAAATCTCCCAGCGCCTGCGCTCCGATCTGCCCGACGACGCCACGCTGTCGCGCCACTCGGGCGATGATTTTGTCGTCCTGCTGCCCCACACCAGCCAGGACGAAGCCGCCAAGCTCTGCACCGGCTTGCTGGACTTGCTGGCGCAGCCGATGCAGGTGGCCGGGCAAGAGATGTTCGTGACCGCATCCATCGGCATCGCCATCTCACCCGATGACGGCCAGCAGCTCGATTCCCTGCTGAAAAACGCCGAAACAGCCATGTACCGCGTCAAGGAAGAAGGGCGCAACAGCTACCGCTTCTTCACGCCCGAGATGCAGGCACATTCCTCCCGCGCGCTGGCCCTGGGCAACGCCCTCAAGCAGGCCCTGCCGCGCGGCGAGCTGCACCTCGTCTACCAGCCGCAGGTGTCGCTGCATGACGGCTGCATCGTCGGCGCCGAAGCCCTGCTGCGCTGGAACCACCCGCAATGGGGCGTGGTGTCGCCGGCCGAATTCATTCCGCTGGCCGAGGCCAACGGTCTCATCGTGCCGATTGGCGAATGGGTGCTGCAGACCGCGCTGCGCCAGCTGCGCACCTGGCTCGACAGTGGCCTGCCGATGATGACCATGGCGGTCAACCTCTCGGCGGTGCAGTTTGGCCAACCCGGGCTGACCGACATGGTGAGCCAGCTGCTGCAGCAAACCGGCGTTCCCCCCGAAGGCCTCGAACTTGAACTGACCGAAGCCGTGGCCATGAAAACCCCCGAAGTCGCCGCCCAGAAGATGCAGGAGCTGAGCCAGCGCGGCATCCGCCTGTCGATCGACGACTTCGGCACCGGCTACTCGTCGCTCAGCTACCTCAAGCGCTTTCACATCAACCAGCTCAAGATCGACCAGTCCTTCGTGCGCGACATCGGCACCGACCCGGACGACCAGGCCATTGCCACCGCCATCGTCCAGATGGCCCACAGCCTGGGCATGACCACCATCGCCGAAGGCGTGGAAACCGCCGAGCAACTGGACTATCTGCGCGCACAGGGCTGCGACCAGGTGCAGGGCTACCACTTCAGCCGCCCGCTGCTGCCCGGGCATTTCGAGGCTTTTGTGCGCACCAACCTGCAGGCACGCCAGCAGACACCCGCGCACGCGGCGCAGGCCGAGGTTCAGGCCCGGCCGGCGGGAACCGCTGCATAAAACACAGCTGCAAGCGATTTTCCAGCCAGCGGCAAAGCCAAAAAACTCCAATCTTCATCGATGCCGGGTGGTTTCGCCCCCCGAACTTCTGTGGCTCCGGCTCGTGCCAGGCGCCGGCTTTTCGGCCCCCACCGCCAGGCGCAATGCCTGTTCGCCTACAAGCCGCCGGCAACTGCGCCCGCACACTTCAGGTTTCCTGGCCCTTTGGGAGACCTCACATGAGCCCATCGCTCGACACCCTCATCATCGGCGCAGGCACGGCGGGCCTGGCCGCCCTGCGTGAAGTGCGCAAGCACACCGACCGCTACCTCATCGTCAACGAAGGCCCCTGGGGCACCACCTGCGCACGGGTGGGCTGCATGCCGTCCAAGGCGCTGATCGAGGCAGCCAACGCCTTCCACCGCCGCCACACCTTCGAAGAATTTGGCCTGCGGGGCGCCAGCGCCTTGACCGCCGACCTGCCCGCCGTGCTGCAACGCGTACGCGCACTGCGCGACGACTTGGTGGCGGGCGCCCTCCAAGCCACCAGCGGACTGGGCAGTGCCCAAATATCGGGACGCGCCACCCTGCTGGGACCGCAGTCGGTGGACATCGACGGCACGGCCTACGCCACGCGCAGCATCATCATCGCCACCGGGTCACGTCCCCGCGTGCCAGAAGAATGGCTGGCGTTTGGCGACCGCATGCTCACCACCGACACGCTGTTCGAGCAGCCCAGCCTCGGCCCCCGCATTGCCGTGATCGGCATGGGCCCGATGGGTGTGGAGATTTCACAAGCCCTTGCCCGGCTGGGCTTGCAAGTGGCTGCATTCACCACCGGCCACACGCTGGCAGGCCTGGGCGACCCGGCACTCAACGCCGAACTGACAGCGCTGCTCAAGCAAGACATGGTGCTGCACATGGGGGCCGAAGCACAACTGCGCGAAGTGCCCGGGGGCATTGAAGTCGCCAGCGGCAGCAACCGCGTGGTGGTGGACCAGGTCATCGCTGCCCTGGGCCGGGTGCCCAATGTCGAGGACCTGGGCCTGGAGACACTGGGCGTGCCCCTGGACCGGCGTGGCTTGCCGACGGTAGACCCGCAAACCCAGCAAATTGGCGACTTGCCGGTGTTTCTGGCCGGCGACGCCAATACCCACATCCCGCTGCTGCACGAGGCTGCCGACGAAGGCCATATCGCGGGCATGAACGCCCTGGCCACGGCACCCACCCGCTTCAGGCGCCGCACCTTGCTGTCCATCGTTTTTGCCGACCCCAACGTCGCCATCGTGGGGCCGCGCATGGTGGACATGGACCCGCACCGCACCATCACCGGCACCGCCAGCTACGCAACGCAAGGCCGCGCCCGCACCGCCCAACGCAACCACGGGCGCCTGTGCATCTACGCAGACCGTGCCACCGGTCGCCTGCTGGGTGCCGAGCTCTGCGCCCCCGATGGAGAGCACCTGGCCCATCTCCTGGCCCTGGCCGTGCAGCAGCAACTGACGGTGCACGACCTGCTGGGCATGCCGTTCTACCACCCCACCCTGGAAGAAGGCCTGCGCACCGCCTTGCGCGATGCGGCCCACCAACTGCCACACACCCGCGCCTCCGACCTGGCCGCCTGCGCGGCCCTGGATGTGCCCGCGCTGGAGTAGCCGACGCCAAGGCCAGGGACCGCTGAACGTGCAACAGCGCTCAAACCGCGCGCAGGCATGCCGATAACCCACCATTGCCCCAAGGAGTCACCAGGGACCTTCGCCTGGGCATCCACGGCTGCTTGCCACGCAAACCAGGTCAGCGCAAACGCGCAGGCGACAGCCCTTCCACCACCACGCCCTCGCGCACCAGTTCTTCGGCCAGCGGCTCGCTGCGCAACAGCTGCCGCGCCAGCAACGAGGCCCCCGCAGCACTCTGGATGCCGTAACCACCCTGCCCGGCCAGCCAGAAGAAGCCGGGCACATGGTTGTCCCAGCCGATCACCATGTCGCCATCGGGCACAAACGAGCGCAGACCCGCCCAGGTGTGCGACGGGCGGCGGATCTGGAAGCGGGTCATTTCCTCGATGTGATAGATGCCGGTGGCCACGTCCAGCTCTTCGGGCACCACGTCGTGCGGATGCGTGGGATCGGCATTGGCGGGTGAACCCAGCAACTGGCCCGCATCGGGCTTGAAGTAGAAGCTCTCGTCGATGCCCACCACGGCGGGCCAGTGGGTGGCGTCCATGCCCTCGGGCACAGGAAAGGTAAACGCCGTGCGCCGGCGCGGCTCCAGTCCGATGGGTGGAACGCCCGCCAGGCCCGCCACCGCATCGACCCAGGCGCCTGCAGCGTTGACGATGGTGGGGGCTGCAAACACGCGCCCGTCGGCCAGCGTCACCTGCCACCCTTCGTCCGCGCGGTGCACGGCCGTCACCTCGGCATGCGTCAGCACCTGGCCGCCACGCTGGCGCAGCCCGCGCAGGTAGCCCTGGTGCAGGGCATTCACGTCAATATCGGCGGCCTCGGGCTCGCTCATTCCTGCAGCCACGGCTTCGGGGTTGAGGCAAGGCAGCATCGCCAGCAAATCGGCCTGCTCCACCCATTTCACATTGGGTGAGGTGGCATGTGCCTCGTCGTAAGTCTGCTTCAGCAGGTCCAGTTGGTCCGGCCCGGCGACATAGACCACGCCCCGGGGCGAGAGGATGGGGTCGGCACCGAACTCGGGTGGCGGCGCATCATAAAAAGCGCGGCTGGCCCGCGTCAGCGCCTGGATATTGGGCGTGCCATAGGTTGCCATGTACAGGGCGGCCGATCGGCCCGTGGTGTGGTAGCCGGGCTGCGATTCGCGTTCCAGCAGCAGCACACGGGCGCCCTGACCTGCGCCGCCGGGCTGCACCAATTGCCAGGCCACGGAGGCCCCGGCAATGCCCGCACCGATCACGATGGTGTCCACGGTTTGCATGGTCAGAGTCTCCTTTTCAAACCGCCGACACCTGCGCCGCCGACGCCGCCCGGTCGTCACGCGGCAGGCTGCGGGCGTCGCGGGGGTCGGGCGCGCTGGTCACGATGGAGGTCAGTGCGGGCTCGGCGCGCGTTTGCATCAGTTGGGCCAGGTCGGGCCGGGGCCGCGCCAGCCCGGCAATGCCCTTGAACGCCCGCTCCAGCGCGTGCCCCGCACCCAGCGTGTGGCGGTCGGCGCGAAAACGGCCCACGATCTGCAGGCCGAACGGCATGCCCACATCGTCCAGCCCGCAGGGCAGGCTCAGCGCCGGGTGGGTGGTGAGCGTGGTCACATAGGTCAGCGCCAGCCAGCGGTAGTAGTTGGCCTGCGGCTCGCCGTTGATGTGGCTGGCGAACAGCTCGGTCCAGGCAAACGGCGACAAGGGCGTGGTCGGCGCCAGGATGATGTCGTAGTCCTCGTACAGCTTCTGGAACCGCGCCAGGATGCGCGTCTGCTCGGCCTGCGCCCAGGCGCTGTCCAGCAGCGTCATGGCGGCGCCCATCTCGTAGTTGGCGCGGGTGTTGGGGCCCAGGCTGGCAGGGTCGCGCTCGTAGGCCTCGCGCGTGCTGGCCACAAAGGCCTCGGCGCGCAGCACGTCAAAGCAGCGGTGCACATCGCCCAGGTCGATGTCGATGGCGTCGCAACGCGCAAACAGGTGCTTCATGGCCTGCACCTTGCGGCGGAACACGGCACGGATGCCGTTGTCCACGGCGCAGGCGCCAAAGTCTTCCGTGCAGGCCACGCGCAGGCGGCTCAAATCGACGGTTTCGGGCAACAGGAAGCCCATCGGGTCCAGCGGGTAGCTCAGCGGGTCGCCGGCCGACATGCCGGCCGATGCGGCCAGCTGCAGGCAGGCTTCCTCCACCGTGCGGCCCATGGGGCCGACCACCGAAATCGGCGTCCAGCCCAGCAGCTTGCGTGAACTGGGCACCACGCCGGGCGACGGCCTGAAACCCACCACCCCGCAGATGGATGCCGGAATGCGCAGCGACCCGCCCGTGTCCGAGCCCGTGCACACCGGCAGCATGTCGCATGCCAGCGCGGCGGCCGAGCCGCCCGACGAGCCCCCGGCGTTCAGGTGGGGGTTGAACGGGTTGCCCGTGGCGCCCCACACCGTGTTGCGCGAGTTCGCGCCCGCACCCATTTCCGGGATATTGGTCTTGCCGGTGACGATGGCGCCCGCCGCGCGCAGCCGCGCCACCAGCACGTTGTCCTCGGCGGGGATGTGCTCGCGGTAGATCTGCGAACCATAGGTGGTCAGCAACCCCGCCGTGGCCTCCAGGTCCTTCACGCCCATGGGCAGGCCATGCAGCAGGCCCAGCGGCTCACCGCGCAGCACCGCCTGCTCGGCGGCCTGGGCCTCGGTGCGGGCGCGGTCGTAGCAGGTGGCGGTAACGGCATTCACATACGGGTTCACGGCCTCGATGCGCGCGATGCAGGCGTCGAGCAGTTCCACCGGAGAAATCTCGCGCGTGCCGATGCGATGGCGCAGTTCATTGGCCGTCATCTCGACCAGGGCTTGGGGGCTGGTTGTCATCTCGGTTTTGTCTCCTGGTTCACAAGACGCTCAGTCTGCGGTGATGCCGGCGCGCTGCGCGATGGCGCGCATCAGCGGCAGTTCCTTGTCGATCAGCTCGGCCAGTGCCTTGGATGGAGCATAGGACGGTTCAAACCCCACGGCGACCATCTTGCCACGCGTTTCGGGGTCTGACACCACCTGGGCCAGGGCCTGCTCCAGCCGCGCCTTCACGGCCGGTGGCAGGCCGCGCGGGGCCACCATGGCCAACCAGGTGTCCATCTCCAGGCCCGGGTAGCCGCTTTCCGCCAGCGTAGGCACCTTGGGCAGCAGGGCCGAGCGCTTGCCGGAAGTCACCGCAATGGCCTTGATCTTGCCGTCCTTGAGCTGCGGCAGCGCGGCCGACACGGTGTCCACCGTGAACGGGATCTGCCCACCGAGCAGGTCGGTCATCGCAGGTGCACTGCCCTTGTAGGGCACATGCTGGATCTTGAGGCCCGCCGCATGGAAGAACATCTCACCCGCAAACTGCGAGGTGGTGCCCGCACCGAACGAGCCATACGAATACTTGTCGGGCGCAGCCTTCACCAGGGCCGCGAACTGCTGCAGATCACTGGCCGGCACATCCTTGTTGGCCAGCAGGATCAGGCCCGTGCGGCCCGTGATGCCGATGGGCTCGAAGCTCTTGACCGGGTCGTAAGACAGCTTGGCGCGCACAGCGGGGTTCACCGTGAACGTGGTGCCAGAGCTCAGGAGCAGCGTATAGCCGTCAGGCGCCGCCCGGGCCACCGACGTGGCCCCAATCACCGTGCCCGCCCCCGCGCGGTTGTCGATCACCACGCTCTGGCCCAGCTTGTCGCCGAGCTTTTTGCCGATCAGGCGGCCCAGTACGTCCGTCGCACCGCCGGGCGGGAACGGAATCACCAGCGTGATGGGCTTGGTGGGAAAAGCCCCTTCCTGCGCCATGGCCGGAGCCCCTGCGGTGGCCCCCAGGGCGGCACAGAGGACGGCAGACAAAAGCAGTTGCTTGCGGTTCATGGCGTGGTTCCAGACAAAAATGACAAGTGGAAAGATAGGGGAAGAAAGAGGAAAGAAGGTGAGCAGCGCTCAGGCCTGCGCCGCCCGCACGGTCCGCCCGCGCTGCACAAAACCCTGGTACTGCACATCAGGCACCAACAGGCCGCCCGTGGTCCACACCAGGTGGGTCGCCTGGTGCAACACGGCGTCGATGCCCGCGCTGCGCAGCCAGGCCTGCCCGGCCGTGGTGCCCATCAGCATGGCCGGGCCACTGAAGCCTGCGGCAGCCGAGGGCTCGATGCGCTCGCCCAGCGTGTCGAGCACCTGCACGAGGTGCGCGAACAAGGTGTCGTCGGCCACAGTGCACACACCCGACAGCAGCGGCTGCATCAGCTCGGCCGCCAGCAGCGAGGCACGCGGCACGGCCAGGCCATCGGCCTCGGTGCGGTTGGTCAGGCCCCAGTCGTATACCGAGGGGTGACCGCCCCCGCCCTGCGTTGAATCGGCCAGCATCTGCACCAGGAAGCACGGCGACTGCACCGGCTCCGCAAAAAAACAGTGCACATGCGGCCCCAGCACCTGCCGCAGGCCAAAGGTGATGCCCGCTGGCGCACCGCCCACGCCACAGGGCAGGTAGACGATGAGCGGGTGCTCGGCATCCACCAACACGCCCTGCTCCACCAGCTGCTTTTGCAGATGCAGCGCCGCAGCACTGTAGCCCAGCAGCAGCGAAAACGATTGCTCGTCGTCCACAAAGTGGCACATCGGGTTGCGGGACGCCTCGGCACGGCCTGCTGCCACAGCACGCTCGTAGTCGCCCGTGTGTTCCACCACCTGCACACCGCGCTGGCGCAGGCGGTCTTTTTTCCATGCTTTCGCGTCGGCTGACATGTGCACCGTGGCCTGAAAACCCAGGGCCGAGGCCACCACGCCAATGCTCAGGCCCAGGTTGCCCGTGGAGCCCACCGCCACCTGGTAGCGGCCCAGCACCTCGCGCGCCGCCGGGGTGGCCAGCGCACGGTAGTCACCGCCGGGCTGTACCAACCCATGCTGCAGTGCCAGCCCCTCGGCCAACTCCAGCACCTCGTGCATGCCGCCCCGGGCCTTGATGGAGCCCGCCACGGGCAGGCTGTGGTCGGCCTTGATGAATAGACGGCCCTGCCCTTCGGCCCAACCCAGCGCGGGTTGCAGCGCGGCGGCAGGCAGGAGCGGTGACTCCACCACGCCCCCGGTGGCCGCCAGCTCGGGAAACACGTCCGCCAGCAGCCCGGCGAAACGGGCGAGGCGCGCAGCGGCCGCATGCGTATCATCCAGACTAATGGTTCTCCCTAATGCGGGCAGCGCGGCGGCGGGCTGCGCCTGCCGTGCCGGGTTGGTCCACAGGGCAGGCAGGGCATTGTGCAGGCGGCTGGCCAGCAGGGCATCCACAGCAATGGAGGGGTCGGCAAATGTCATGGCCAATTTATCTCGATCAGTCTTGCCCACATTCTTCTTCCGTCACGCGCCCGTCACAAACCATTTATATTGAGCGTAGCATTAGTTTTAATAATGGATATTCGCCTCACCCCCTCCCTGCTCGCCTGGCTGCGCAGTTTTGATGCAGCCGCCCGCCACGGCAGCTTTACCAAGGCGGCGGCCGAGCTGTGCATCACCCAGGGCGCCGTGAGCCAGCAGGTCAAGCAGCTCGAAGACTGGCTGCGCCGCCCCCTGTTCCTGCGCACGCCGCGCGCGCTGGTGCCTACGCCCGAGGGCAAATGGCTGGCTGTGGTGCTGCGCGAGAGCTTCGAAGCCATCGAAAGCACCCTGGCCCAGATGCGCCAGCCGCCCGAAGCCGCCACCGCCACCCTGAGCTGCTCGCCCTCGTTTGCCATGAGCTGGCTCACCCCCCGGCTGGGCGACTTCTTTCGCCAACACCCACACACCGGGCTGCGCGTGTTTGGCGAGTTCCACACGCTGGACCGCACCCGCATGGTGCAGGGTGGCATCGAAGCCGCAGTGCGGTTTGACCTGGGCGGCTACCGTGACCTGAACGCCACCGTATTCCTGGACGAATGGCTCATCCCCGTGGCCAGCCCCGAGTTCCTGGCCCGCCACCCACCCATACATGCGCCCCAAGACCTGCACGGCGACTGGCTGCTGCACGATGGCAGCGCCTGGGACGGCGCGGACACGTATGAGGAATGGCAGCACTGGTTTGCCCAGATGAACACCCCGCCGCCGCCCTGGGCCTGTGGCCAACAGTTCAACCTGTCGCAACTGGCCTTGGGCGCCGCGCTGGCCGGCCAGGGCATTGCCATGGGCCGCGCAGCGCTGGTGCTGCAGGACGTGAAGGCCGGGCGCCTGGTGCCGCTGCTGGGGCGCAGCGTGCTGTCGCGCGCGGCGTATTCATTTGTGACCACCGCCCATCCCAGCCCATCAATGGAGCTGGTAAGGGAGTGGCTGGCAGAGGAGGCTCGGCGGTTTTGCGGCGAGCGCAGCGAGGTGTTGCCTGCAGTGGTGCCACCTTGATTCAGATCTTTGTTGGCGAATGATTTGATTATTTAAATACTCTTTTATTAAAAAAAGAGTATAAACATCATCATGTCAACCGATCTCATCCCCACCCTCGCCGCCGCCCGCAAGGCCCACCAGATGACGCAGGCCCAGCTCGCCGAAAGTGCGGGCCTGAGCCGCATGACGGTGCAGCGCACCGAAGGCGGCGACCTCGACCCCCGCTATTCCACCCTGGCCGAGATGGCGCGCGTGCTGGGCATGGACATCATTGCCGTGCCCAGCAGCCTGCGGCCCAGCCTGCAAGCGTTCATCCAGTCGGGTGGCAAGTTTCTGGGCCAGCCCGAGGGCGTGGATGCCCCGCCCTCTGTCGTAGACGGCCTGCGGCGTTGACCCTGGCGGCACCCCACCCACCTGCCAGGCCACCGCCCCATGTCCACCGCCATCCGCTACCTGCGCCTGTACCTGCACCGACCCGCCCGGGCAGACGGTACGCCGGGCGGGCGCGAGGCGATTGGCTACCTCTCGCAGTACGGCGACATCCTGCGGGTCTCGTTTGATGAAAGCTACATCCGCAACCCGCAGCGGCCCACCCTGTCCCTCAGCTACCAGGGCGCGGACGAGGCGGCCACGCAGCAGATCCTGGCGTCAGCGCGCGATGCGCGGCTGGTGCGCACCGACGGGCGCTGGCCCGTGTACTTTCAAAACCTGCTGCCCGAGGGCCACAACCGAGACCGGCTGGCACGCGAGCGCGGCTGCAGCCCCGATGACGAGTTCGAGCTGCTGGCCGCCGCCGGCCATGACCTGATGGGCGCGCTGGAGGTGGAGCCCGTGCCCGCGCAAGACGGCATCCCCGACGTGGTGCGCCACTGGCACACCACCCAGGGCCTCGACGTACTGGAACCCGGCTTTGTCGAATACCCCGTGGAAGACGCCGCATCGCTGCCCGGCGTGGTCACCAAGTTCAGCGCCGTGCAGGACGGCCACCGCTACACCGTGCACCGCCGGGGCGCGGCGGGCAGCGTGATCTTGAAGCTGCCCACCACCGCCCACCCCGACCTGGTGGCCAACGAATACACCGGCTACCAGCTGTGCCAGGCCCTGGGCCTGAACGTGGCCCATGCCCGCGTCATCACCCGCGCCGAGGCCGATTTGCCCGACACCGTGCCTTTCAACACCATTTTGGCCGTGCAACGCTTTGACCACCTGCCCGGCGGTGCCCGCGTGCACATGGAAGAGTTCAACCAGGTGCTGGGCTACACCCCGCGCCAGAAATACGGCAAAACCCATGGCAAAGGGGTGCTGCAGGACTGGGCCACCATGCTGCGCGTGCTCAACCGCCTGAGCCGCCAGCCCGTGCAGGACACGCGCGAGTTCCTGGCCCGCATGGTGGCCTTCATCCTCCTGGGCAACACCGACGCGCATCTGAAAAACTGGGCCCTCATCTACCCCGACGGCCGCACGCCCCAGCTCGCCCCCGTGTACGACCCCGTTTGCGTGGCCGCCTTTTTTGACGGCGTGCCCGAAACCCAATACGCCATCAACCGCGCCATCGACCGCACCCTGCGCGCATTCACCTGGCACGACATGGAGGCCCTGCTCAAGGCCGCCGGCCTGCTGCGCGTGCCACGGCACCTGGCCTTGTTGCGGAATGTCGTTAGACTGGCCCGGGCCGACTGGCCGCAGCTGCTGCACACCGCCCCGCCCGCCATGCGACACACCGTGCTGCAACGCCTGCAAGGCGCCACCGCCCTGGGCCTCTGATCTTTGCCGACACCCCGATTGCATGACCTTTAAAGCCACCGCCCCCGCAGCCATCGACACCGCAGCCACACACGCCTTCATCCAGCGCTGGCAGCACAACACCGCCAGCGAGCTGGCCACCGCGCAAAGCTTTGTGATGGACCTGTGCGCGCTGCTGGGCGTAGAGCGCCCCCACCCCACGCCCGAGCAAAACTACATGTTCGAGCGCCCGGTGACGTTTGCGCATGGCGACGGCAGCACCAGCGCCGGGCGCATCGACTGCTACCGGCGCGGCCACTTTGTGCTGGAGGCCAAAAAGCTCAAAGCCGGCAGCCACACCAAAGGCTTTGACGACGGCCTGCTGCGCGCCCGCAGCCAGGGCGAGGCCTACGCCCGCGCCCTGCCCGGCGCCGAAGGCCGCCCGCCCTTTGTGCTGGTGGTGGATGTGGGCACCGTCATCGAGGTGTACGCCGAATTCAGCCAGACCGGCGGCACCTACACCCCCTTCCCCGACCCGCGCAGCCACCGCCTGCAGCTGGCCGACCTGGCCCGGCCCGAGGTGCAAGACCGCCTGCGCCGCATCTGGACAGAGCCCGACAGCCTGAACCCCGCCCGCATCAGCGCCCAGGTCACCCGCGACGTGGCCGCGCTGCTGGCGCAACTGGCCAAGTCGCTCGAAGGCAATGGCGCAGCCCACCACAGCGCCAACGCAAACTTCAAGCCAAATCAGCCTCTAGCCCAATCGCAGCAAGCGCAAGTAGCTCCTGAAACCGTAGCGGCCTACCTCACCCGCTGCCTGTTCAGCATGTTTGCCGAAGACGTGGAGCTGCTGCCCAAAGGCGCCTTTCTGGGCCTGCTGCAAACCCACCGCAACGACCCCGCCACGCTGCAGCAAATGCTGCGCATCCTGTGGGCCGACATGGACCGGGGCGGCTTTTCTGCCGCGCTGGCCAAGCCGGTGCTGCACTTCAACGGCAAGCTGTTCAAAGGCGCGGGCGAAGACGGCTACAGCCTGCTGCTCACCCCGGCGCAGATTGATCTGCTCATAAAGGCCGCCCAATCCAACTGGCGCGAGGTGGAGCCCGCCATCTTCGGCACCCTGCTCGAACGCGCCCTCGACCCCACCGAGCGCCACGCCCTGGGCGCCCACTACACGCCCCGCGCCTACGTAGAGCGCCTGGTGCTGCCCACCGTCATCGAGCCCCTGCGCGCCGACTGGGCCAACGCCCAGGCCGCCGCGCTGGTGCTGGCGCACGAAGCCGCCGCGCTGCAAGGCAAGGCCATGGAAGCCAAACTGGCCGAGGCCCGCGCCGAGGTCAAAAAATTCCACCACCAGCTGTGCACCACCCGCGTGCTCGACCCCGCCTGCGGCAGCGCCAACTTCTTGTACGTGACGCTGGAACACTTGAAGCGCCTGGAGGGCGAAGTCGTCAACCAGCTCGAAGCGCTCGGCCACACGCAAGACCAGCTCGGCTTTGAAGGCGAAACCGTCACCCTGCAGCAACTGCGCGGCATCGAGCTGAACGAACGCGCCGCCGCCCTGGCCGAGCTGGTGCTGTGGATTGGCTACCTGCAATGGCACATCCGCACCCGCGGAAACGCCGCCGTGGCCGAGCCCGTGGTGCACAACTACGGCAACATCGAATGCCGCGACGCCGTGCTGGCCTGGGACGCGCAAGAGCTGGCCTATGACGATGCGGGCCAGCTGCTCAGCCGCTGGGATGGCCGCACGTTCAAGACCCACCCCGTGACGGGCGAGCAGGTGCCCGACGAAGCCGCCCAGGTGCCGCAATGGCGCTACGTGGGCGCCCGGCAGGCACAGTGGCCGCAGGTTGATTTCATTGTGGGGAACCCGCCGTTCATTGGAAACAAGCGGATGCGCGACGCGCTGGGCGACGGCTACGTGCAAGCCCTGCGCGGCGCCTGGCCCGAGGTGCCCGAGAGCGCCGACTTTGTGATGTTCTGGTGGCACCACGCCGCCGCGCAAGTGGCCGCAGGCCACACCCGGCGCATGGGGTTGATCACCACCAACAGCCTGACCATGGTATTCAACCGCCGCGTGGTGCAAGCCGCTTTGGACAAGGGCACGCACCTGGAAATGGCGATTGCCGACCACCCTTGGGTGGACAGCGCGAACGGCGCAGCCGTGCGGATTGCCATGACCGTTTTGGCCGCAGGGAGCGGTGAAGGGAAACTGCTCACCGTGACAAACGAGCAGCCGGGCGAACACGGCGAGGTGATGGTGACGTTGACCACGCAAACCGGACTTGTCCATGCGGATTTGGCTGTGGGGGCGAATGTGGCGGCGGCCCAGAAGCTCCAAGCCATGGCTGGCCTGTCGGTCAACGGCATGATGCGTGCCGGAGAAGGATTTCTCGTCACGCCGGAGCAGGCACAGAGTCTGGGGTTGGGGCGCACACCTGGGCTGGAAAAGCACATCTTCGATTTCCGCAACGGCCGTGACCTGACCGACAACCCGCGAGGCATCAAAGTCATCGACGCTTTTGGCCTGACCGCCGAACAGTTGCGCGACAACTTTCCCACCATGTACCAGTGGCTGCTGGAGCGGGTGAAACCCGAGCGCGACCAAAACAACCGTGCCCGGCTGCGCGAACAGTGGTGGATATTTGCCGAGCCACGCAAAACACTGCGCGCGGCGCTCCGGGGCTTACCCCGGTATATCGCCACCGTAGAAACAACCAAGCACCGCGTGTTCCAGTTCCTGCCAATTTCGGTTCTGCCAGAGCACAAGCTGGTCGCCATCGCGCTCGACGACGCGTTCTCGCTGGGCGTGTTTTCGAGCCAGTTGCACATCGAATGGGCGCTGGCAACTGGCGGCACATTGGAAGATCGCCCGGTCTACAGCAAATCCACCTGCTTCGACACCTTCCCCTTCCCCGACGAAGACACCGGCCTGACCCCGCCGCTGCGCGAGCGCATCGCCCACCTGGCCGAGCAGATCGACGCCCACCGCAAACGCGTGCTGGCGCCCGAAGCGGGCCACACCGGCCTCACGCTCACCGGCATCTACAACGTGCTGGCGGCGCTGCGCGAAGGCCGCGCGCTCACCGCCAAAGAGAAAACCCAGCACGCCCAGGGCCTGGTGGGCGTGCTGCGCGAGCTGCACGACGAGCTGGACGCAGCGGTGCTGGCGGCGTACGGCCTGCCCGCTGCGGCCAGCACCGACGACATCCTGGCCCACTTGGTGCAGCTCAACACCCAGCGCGCCGCCGAGGAAGCCCAGGGCCGCGTGCGCTGGCTGCGCCCCGCGTTCCAGAATCCGCATATTTCACTGCAAAAACAAGAGCTGCTACCGCAAGAGGATCAAGCGCCAGAGGCTGATTTGGATAGTGAAAAATCGCTATCAAAACCAGAGCAAACCAAACCCGCCCAACTCCCCTGGCCCCCCACCCTGCCCGAACAGGTGCGCGCCGTGGCCGCCGCGCTGGCCGCCAGCCCCGTGCCGCTCGCCCTGCCCGCCCTCGAAGCCCGCTTCAAAGGCCGTGGCCCGTGGAAGAAGGGCCTGCCCACGCTGCTGCAAACGCTGGAAGCCCTGGGCCGCGCCCATGCACAGCCTACCGAGGGCGGAACGGCCTGGCGCGGGTGATGCAATCGCTCATAATTCCATAGCTATCAGCGCTTACCCCTAGGGGGCTGTCTGCATTTTTCGTGACAATTGACATGCCTGAGTGAAATGCCGTTGGCGCCGGTCTTGCCGAGGGGGCTGTTTGCAAGGAGTGCCCTGGCTCCGACAGGCTCAGCCCGAGCGGCGGCATGCGAGGAGCCCACGGAGCCATAGCCCTCTGTTCGTCAGGCAATTTTGTAACAAGCAAAAGCCTTCATTGCTACCATGCGCCATGGAATTACCACCCTCATTGCCTGCTGATGCAGCCCAGATCCAGGCGGCCTTGGCCGACCCCAGGCGCCTGGCTGCGGTGCGTGACACCGGCCTGCTGGACACCCCACCTGAAGAGATTTTTGACCGGCTGACCCGCCTGGCGGCCAAGCTGACGGGGGCGCCCGTCACCTTTGTGTCGCTGGTGGACGCAGACCGCGACTTCTACAAAAGCGCTTATGGGCTGGGCGAGCCCCTGAACACCACCCGCCAGCTGAGCGGGCGCACGTTTTGCCACTATCCGCTGGTGTCCGGTGAGGCGCTCATTTTGGAAGACGTCACGCAACTGGCTGTTTTTCGTGACGTGCCCACGGTGAATTCGCTGGGCATCAGGGCCTATGCGGGGATTCCGCTGCGCACGGATGACGGCGAGGTGCTGGGCAGTTTTTGTGCGGTGGATTTCAAGCCCAAGCAGTGGACCGAGCTGGATGTGGAGGTCATGGTCGAGCTGGCGCAATCGGCCATGCGCGAAATCCGGCTGCGCATGGCGCTGAAAAAAGCGGATGCACTCAACCAGCAGTTGCTGGCGCAGATTGAAAAAGTCGATGAACTCAACCGCGCGCTCACCGAGCTGGCCACCACCGACGTTTTGACGGGCCTGAGCAATCGGCGGGCCTTTGATCACCACCTGAAGCTGGAGCTGGGCATCGTGGACCGCAGGGACACGCCCCTGAGCCTGCTCGTGCTGGACGTAGACCATTTCAAGCGCATCAACGACACCCACGGCCACGAAACGGGCGACAAGGTGTTGCAGGCCATTGCCCAGGTGTTGACCGGCTGCGCCCGGGTGATTGACATGGTCGCCCGCGTGGGTGGCGAGGAGTTTGCGGTGATCCTGCCCAACACCGACGCCCGTGGAGCCCTCGAAGTGGCCCAGCGCATGCGCATCGCCGTGGCGCAGGCCCAATGCGCCGGGCATCAAATAACCATCAGCATTGGCTGTGCAACGCTGCAAAGCCACGAAGATGCCACCCGCCTGTTTTCGCGGGCAGACACTGCGCTGTATGCGGCCAAGGCAGCCGGGCGAAACCGGGTGGTCAGCGCTTCATAAACAGGTGGTTGTGGGTGCGGCGCTCTTCGATCCGCATCAACCCACCGGCGCCCCGAGCAGCGCCCCCACGCCCGCCGTGATGGCCATGGCCAGCGCCCCCCAGAAGGTGACGCGCCAGGCGCCCACCAGCACGCCCGCGCCACCCGTGCGCGCGGCCACGCCGCCCAGCAGGGCCAAAAACACCAGCGCGGTGCCGGCCACCCAGTAAAGCAGGCTGCTGGCGGGCGCCACGGCGGCCACCAGCAGCGGCAAGGCGGCGCCAGCGGCAAAGGCGGCGGCCGATGTGAGCGCGGCCTGCACCGGCCGGGCTGCCATGGTGCTGGAGATTTCGAGCTCGTCGCGCGCATGGGCGCCCAGCGCGTCGTGCGCCGTGAGCTGCTGCGCCACCTGTTGCGCCAGTGCGGCGTCCAGACCCCGGCCCACGTAAATGCCGGCCAGCTCGCGCACTTCGGCGGCGGGGTCGGTGGCCAGCTCGCGGCGCTCGCGTTCAAGGTCGGCTTTTTCGGTGTCGGCCTGCGAGTGCACCGACACATATTCGCCCGCCGCCATCGACATGGCCCCCGCTACCAGCCCGGCCACTGCCGTCATCAAAATGGTGGACTGGCTGGCCTGCGCCGCCGCCACACCCACCACCAGGCTGGCGGTGGACACAATGCCGTCGTTGGCGCCCAGCACGGCGGCGCGCAACCAGCCAATGCGGGTGGTGCGGTGGCGCTCAGGGTGCAGGCGGCGTGTGGCGGAGCTCATGGCGGTTTCTTTCTTTGTGCAGGTGGTGAAGCTGGCAGGGTATGGGGCAAGGGGCTGTGGAGTCAAATGCGTCCAGCAACCTGCGTATAAACTCATTTGCCAGTTGCACCACCCACAACAAAGGACTCCCAATGAGAGCACTCATCGCACTGTTTATTTTGGCTGCCGCTACCACGGGCTGCGCTGTTTACACACCATCCGGCTCCGTGGTGGTGGACCCTGCGGGGCCGCACGATGGGGGCAGAGGCAAGTTCTGCCCGCCTGGCCAAGCGAAGAAGGGCAATTGCTGAGGCTCCTTTTTCTCACCTGCGCAGGCGCACCATCGTGCGGCTCAAGACTCCGAGCCACGCGCCGATCTGACGGGTGCAGCCACATGCCACGGCGCGGGTAACCACCGCTGCGCGGCGCGCTACGGTTGCGCACCATGTATCCAGCGGTGCGGTTCAATGACGTGCCCCCGTTGGTTTTTCATCGTTTCGCAGGAGGTTGCGCATGGCAAAAATTCTGGTGGCAGCGCTGGCAAGCAAGGCCGACGCGAGCGTGTTCGAAGTGCCCTACGAAACCCAGGCCGACCTGTGCTGGTATGAGCTGCCCCACCACCAGCAGGCCGAGGGCGACACGGAGTGGTGCTTTGTGAACTACGAGGCCGATGCCACGTTCAGGATCTTCCGCGTGAAATACGCGAGCCAGGCCGACATCAAGACCTTCAAGGTCAAATACCGCGACCAGGCGGGCTGGCGCAATGCCGGCCACAAGCTGCGCGGGCAGATAGGCTGATGAGGGTGGGCTAACCGCCCATGCAGGTCTGGGTTTGCTCGCCCAGGCCCGTGGCCCCCAGCCGCATCACGTCGCCGGGCTTCAGAAACCACGGCGTGGGCTTCTGGCCCAGGCCCACGCCGGCGGGGGTTCCGGTCAGCACGATGTCGCCCGGCTCCAGCGCCATGAACTGGCTGATGTACGACACCACGGTGGGCACGCCAAAGATGAAGTTGCGCGTGCTGCCGTTTTGCACGCGCCGGCCGTTCACCTCCAGCCACAGGTCGATGGCGTGCGGATCGGGCACCTCATCGGCGGTCACCAGCCAGGGGCCGATGGGGGCAAAGCTATCGTAGCTCTTGCCTTTGTCCCACTGGCCGCCGCGCTCGGTCTGCCAGGCGCGCTCGGACACGTCGTTGGCCAGCACGTAGCCCGCCACATGTCGCAGCGCGGCGGCTTCGCTGACATGACTGGCGCGGGTGCCGATAACGATGCCCAGCTCGACCTCCCAGTCGGTCTTGCGCGCGCCAGGGGGAATGCGCACCGCGTCGTTCGGGCCGCTCAGGGCGGTGATGGCCTTCATGAACAGCACGGGCTCGGTGGGCGTCTGCATGCCGGCTTCGAGGGCGTGGTCGGCATAGTTCAGCCCCACGCAGACGATCTTGCCCACGCCCGCCACCGGGCAGCCCAGGCGGGGTGCACCATACACGGCGGGCAGGCGCGCCACATCGAGCGCGGCCAGTGCCGACAGGGTGCGCGGGCCAAGCTGGCCGGGGCCCAGTTCGGGCAGCAGCATCGACAGATCGCGCAACACGCCCTGCGCATCCACCACGCCGGGGCGCTCTGCGCCGGGTTGACCATAACGAACCAGTTTCATGGGGGTGTCCTTGTGTGTCTGGGGTTGCCGTGCCGTCGCAGGCGGTCGGCGTGCAACGCATCCTAATGCGCCAGCAGCTCGGCCCGTGGCGGCCCACTGCTGCCCGCGCCCCACCCATCAGCAATCATGATGCCCCTGTCGCCGTTGACGATGCCGCAGCCGCCCGGCCACCCGGGCTTGCGGCTTACCATGGGGTGCCTTGCCGAGCGTCCGCCCAGGCCCTCGGATTACTCCTAATTTAATAGCTGTTAGCGCTTATGGTTATTGCGCTAGAGCCCAATTTATTTCTAATTCACGATGCCCGCGCCCTTGCCTCCTGTTGATGACCCCGCAGCGCGGCCGCGGCCACGCAACCCGGCCGACCTGTTTTGGTCGTTCACCTGGCTGGCGCTGCAGGGCTTTGGCGGCGTGCTGGCGGTGGTGCAGCGCGAGCTGGTGGAAAAAAAGCGCTGGATGACGAACGAGGAGTTCGTCGAAGACTGGGCCGTGGCCCAGATCATGCCGGGACCGAACGTGGTCAATCTGTCGGTGATGATTGGCGACCGCTATTTCGGGCTGCGCGGTGCCATGGCGGCGCTGGCGGGCATGCTCACGTTTCCGCTGCTGCTGGTGCTGGCGGTGGCCTTGGTGTATGCGCAGTTTGCCAGCCACCCGGCCGTGGCAGGCGCGCTGCGGGGCATGGGCGCCGTGGCCGCCGGGCTGATTGCGGGCACGGGCCTGAAGCTGGCGGCGGCGCTGCGCAATCACCCGCTGGGCCCCTGGCTGTGCACCGCGCTGGCGGCCCTCACCTTTGCCGGTATGGCGCTGCTGCGCTGGCCGCTGGCCTGGGTGCTGCCCGCACTGGGCGGCGTGGCCTGCGTGCTGACGTGGCGAAAGGTTGCGCCATGAACCACGCCATTGCGCTGCAGCCGCTGGACTGGCTGAATCTGTTTTTCTATTACATCTCGATCTCGCTGCTGGCCGTGGGCGGCGCCATTGCCACCGCGCCCGACATGCACCGCTTTCTGGTGGAGCGCCAGGGCTGGCTGACCGAGCTGCAGTTCAACGCCTCCATTGCCATCGCCCAGGCGGCGCCCGGCCCCAATGTGCTGTTCATTGCGCTGCTGGGCTGGAACGTGGGCATCAACGCGGGTGGCGCCGGCCCGGCGGGCTGGGCCACCGGCGCCTTGGGCATGGCATTGAGCATGGTCGGGATCATGCTGCCCAGCACCACGCTGACCTGGCTGGCCACGCGCTGGGGCCACCGCAATCGCGAGCGGCGCAGCGTGCGCGCCTTCAAGCAAGGCATGGCGCCGGTGGTGATCGGCCTGCTGCTGGCCACCGCCTGGCTGCTGGGCAGCGCCCATGGCAACCCCGCCGCCGACTGGGCCCTGTGGTTGCTGACGGCGGTGTGTGCGCTGCTGGTGTGGCGCACCCGGCTGCATCTGCTGTGGCTGCTGGGCGCCGGGGCGCTGCTGGGGGCGCTGGGGCTGGTGTGATGCGGGCGGGTGCGATAGCGCCTGGATGGCAAACCCGCATCAGGCAGCCGCCAGCAAGACCGGCAACACGCTGGCGGCCGCGCCACGCAGTAGCACATGGGCCACATCGTCGAGGGCGCTGGCGGCCGGGTTGATGATGACCACGCGAGCACCCGCCTGGCGCGCCACTTGCGCCAACCCCGCCGCCGGGTACACGGCCCCCGCCGTGCCCACCACCAGCATCAGGTCGCAGGCACGGGCGGCCTGCTGAGCCGCCTCCAGCGTGGCGTACGGCAGAGCCTCGCCAAACCACACCACACCCGGGCGCAGCAGGTTGCCGCAGCGGCTGCAATACGGCGGGTGGCCGGTGGCAGCGTGGTCGATATGGCAGCAGTTGCGCGGGGTGTCGAGCCAGCGGTTGGCAAAAATTTCGCCATGCAGGCACAGCACGCCGGTGCTGCCCGCGCGCTGGTGCAGGCCGTCCACGTTCTGGGTGATGAGCGTCAGCCGGCCGGGGTAGTGGCGCTGAAAATCCGCCAGCGCCACATGCCCTGCATGGGGTTGCACACCCGCCAGCAGGTTGCGCCGGTGCTGGTACCAGTCCCACACGCGCCCCGGGTGGGCACGAAAGCCGGCCTCGGTTGCCATGTCTTCGGCGCGAAACTGCGCCCAGTAGCCGGTGGGTGTATCGCGAAAGGTGGGTACACCCGATTCGGCACTGATGCCGGCACCGGTCAGCACGGCAATGTGGTCTGCGTCCTGCAGCCATTGCCGCACCGCGCCAGCATCTGCAGGAAAAACGATGTTCATGCGCGCAGCTTATCAAGCCGGGGCGGGCTGCGACGATGGCCTCTGGCGTTGTGGGAGGGTGCCATGCGCAAACCGGTCCTTCGGCACCCTGCTCCCACGCACCGCCGGCCATGGCTGAGGGCGGCAACGCTGTTGCGCACCCGGTTGTTTTTCTGTCGCGGCCTGGACGCGCTCAGCCCGCCAGCCCCTGCTCCACCATCGCCACGGCGCGCTGGGCCATGGCTTCGGTCTGCGCGGCGCTCAGCGCGCGCAGCGGGCCGTCGAGCGCCAGCATGGCCAGGCCGTGCACTGCCGACCAGGCCAGGAACTCGGCGCCCGGGCGTTGTGCCACGCCCAATACGCCGGCAGCCACCATGTCGTCGAGGGTGCCGCAGAGGATCTCGAACGGATCGCGCCCGCTGTCGCCGCGGAAGTCGTCGCGGCTGCCATTGGCCACGTCGAAGGGCTGCGCCACGAACGCAGTGCGAAACAGCCCCGGTTCGGCCAGTGCAAAGCGCACGTAGCCTGTGCCGACGGCCTTGAAGGCGGCGCGCGCCCGCGCCACCGGCGCGCTCAGGTGGCGCGTGGCGTAGTCGATCTCGGCCTCCATGGCGCGTGCCATCAAGCCCAGTGCGACGCCGCGCACGGCGTCGAGCAGCGCCGCGTGGCCGGCGAAGTGGCGGTAGGCGGCGTTGGGCACGACCCCGGCGCGGCGTGTGGCCTCGCGCAATACCAGCGCCGCTGGACCGCCCTCGCGCACCAGCGCAATGCCTGCGTCAAGCAGCGCGCGGCGCAGGTCGCCATGGCGGTAGGTGGGCCGCCGCGCGGTCTGGCCTGTGGATGCGGCAGGGATGGGGGGAGTGAAAGGAACGGAAAGTGAAGCGCTCAAGATGGCATCCCTGTTCTGGGAAGGGTTAAATGTGGACACTGTTCATTTTACGGCAGAATGAAGTGGACGTCATACACATATTGCTCCATTGGCCGTTTCACAAAGGAGATTCGCATGGATTCCAACCGCAGGATGACTCCACCCAAGAACACCATCTGCCTCTGGTACGACAAGGACGCGGAAGAAGCCGCGCGGTTCTACGCCAGCACCTTTCCCGATTCGGCCGTCGGCGCCATCCACCGCGCGCCGGGTGACTATCCCGCAGGCAAGGCGGGCGACGTGCTGGTGGTCGAATTCACCGTGCTGGGCCTGCCCTGCATGGGCCTCAACGGTGGGCCGGGCGTCCAGCACAGCGAGGCGTTCTCGTTCCAGGTTTCCACCGCCGACCAGGCCGAAACCGACCGCTACTGGAACGCCATCGTTGGCCACGGCGGCCAGGAAGTGGAATGCGGCTGGTGCCGCGACAAGTGGGGCATCTCCTGGCAGATCACCCCGGTGGTACTGGCCCAGGCCTGGACCCACCCCGACCGCGCAGCCGCCAAGCGCGCCTTCGACGCCATGATGACCATGAAGAAGATCGACGTCGCCACCATCGAGGCCGCGGTGGCAGGCCGCTGACCCGCCGCACCCCACCCCTGTTCAACCCGGAGGCAGCATGCAATTCACCCCCTACCTCAATTTCGACGGCAACTGCCGCGAGGCCTTTGCCTTCTACAAGGATCTGTTCAAGGGCACCGTGGTGCACCAGAGCAGCTTCGGCGAGATGCCGCCGGACCCGCAGAACCCGCCGATCCCGCCCGAGGCGAAAGACCGCCTGATGCACGTGCACCTGCAAGTCGGCGCGCAAGCGCTGATGGGCTCCGACGCCATGCCCGGCGCCAGCGACGCGTGCGCTGGCGGCTATGCCAGACCGCAAGGCCTGTGGGTGGCGATCCAGGTCGCCGATGCGGACGAGGGCCGGCGCGTGTTCGATGCGCTGGCGCAGGGCGGCCAGGTGACCATGCCGTTCGGCAAGACCTTCTGGTCGGCCGGCTTCGGCATGGTGACCGACCGCTTCGGCACGCCGTGGATGGTCAACGTGAACGCCACTTGAAACGGGAGAACCGATCATGTCCACCGGAACCATCCGCCTGCACCGCGTGCTGCGCACCACACCCGACAAGGTCTACCGCGCCTTCACCTACGGCGCGGCACTCGCCAAATGGCTGCCGCCCTACGGCTTCGTCTGCCACGTCCATCAGTTAGATGGCCAAGTGGGTGGCAGCTTCAGGATGTCGTTCGAGAACTTCTCCAGCGGCCACCGCCATTCGTTCGGTGGCGAATACCTGAAGCTGGTCCCCGGCGAACTGGTGGAGTACACCGACCGCTTCGACGACCCCAACCTGCCCGGCCAGATGCACGTGACCGTGAAGCTGCGCGCCGTGTCGTGCGGCACCGAGCTGGACATCGAGCAGGCCGGCATCCCCGAGGCGATCCCGGTCGAGATGTGCTACCTGGGCTGGCAGGAATCGCTGCTGCAGCTGGCGGCGCTGGTCGAACCGGACCTTCCGGGCTGATGGCTGCCGCGCACCAGACCGAGGCTGTGTGCCCGACGCCAATCAGGTGCCGAAACCGAGGAAAAAACGATGACAAGTGTTCGCGTGGAAAGCTTCACCCTCTCGCTCGACGGCTACGGCGCGGGTCCGGACCAGAGCCTCGATGATCCGCTCGGCGTCGGGGGGACGGAACTGCACCAGTGGCTGCTGCCGACCCGCACGCTCCAGCGCGCGCTGTTCGGCCAGGACGGCGGCACCACGGGGGTTGACGATGATTTCGCCGCGCGCGGCTTTCAGAACGTCGGCGCCTGGATTCTGGGGCGCAACATGTTCACCCCCTTCCGCGGCGACTGGCAGGACAAGACCTGGAAAGGCTGGTGGGGCGACGATCCGCCCTACCACGTGCCGGTCTTCATCCTGACCCACCATGCGCGGCCGCCGATCGAGATGGAAGGCGGCACGACGTTCCACTTCGTTACCGGCGGCATCCATGCGGCACTCGACCGCGCGCGCGATGCCGCCGCAGGCAAGGACGTGCGGATCGGCGGCGGTGCCAACACCATCCGGCAGTACCTGCGTGAAGGCCTCATCGACGAACTGCACATCGCCATTGTGCCGGTCCTGCTCGGCCGGGGAGAGCCGCTGTTCCAGGGGCTCGACCTGCGGGCGCTGGGCTACGAATGCGTTCGGTTCGTGGCGTCGGACAAGGCCACGCATGTCGTCCTGCGGCGCCACGCGCACCCGGCGCCAGAGCAGGCATCATCGAAAGACATGACCATGAAGATCACCATCGAAACCAGTGTCCACGCACCCATCGACCGCGTATGGGCCGCCTGGAATGACCCGCGCGCCATCGAGCAGTGGAACGCCGCCTCGCCCGACTGGCACACACCGCGCGCCAGCGTCGATCTGCGCGAAGGTGGCAAGTTCTGCACGCGCATGGAGGCGCGGGACGGCAGCGTCGGTTTCGACTTCGAGGGCACGTACACCCTGGTCGCACCGCAGCGCCTGATCGAATACACCCTGGGCGACGGGCGCAAGGTGCGGGTCGAGTTCATTCCAGTGGCCAATGGCATCACGGTGCGCGAGTCCTTCGACGCCGAGGACAGCCACAGCGCCGAACAGCAGCGCCAGGGCTGGCAGGCCATCCTGGACAACTTCGCGCGGCACGTCGAGCACCGCGCCTGATTCACCCTCAGCAACGCAAGGAGCACCCCATGAAACCCAATCCCGTCGCCTGGTTCGAGATCCACGTGCAGGACATGGCCCGCGCGCGCAAGTTCTACGAAACGGTGTTCCAGTGCCCGCTGGAGACGCTGAAATCACCCGCGGGCGAAGCCAACGGCATGCAGATGCTGTCCTTCCCCGGCGACATGACCACCATGGGCGCCAGCGGCACGCTGGTCAAGATGGAAGGCGTGCCCTCCGGTGGCGGCGGCACGCTGGTCTACTTTGCCTGCGAGGATTGCGCGGTCGAACAAGGCCGGGGCAAGGAAGCCGGTGGCAAGGTGTTCAAGCCCAAATTTTCGATCGGTGAGTATGGCCACTGCGCCCTGGTGAACGATACCGAGGGCAACATGATTGGCCTGCATTCGATGCAATGACGCAGGCCGTACGAGCCTGCTAGCCGCCCCGCTGCCGCAGCGCTTCGTACAGGCACACGCCGCTGGCCACCGACACGTTGAGGCTCTCCACCGCGCCCTTCATGGGGATGCTGACCAGTTCGTCGCAGGTTTTGCGCGTGAGCTGGCGCATGCCGTCGCCCTCGGCGCCCAGCACCAGGGCCACGGGGCCTTTCAGATCGACCTGGTACACGGTCTTGGGCGCATCGTCGCTGGTGCCGATGCACCAGATGTTGCGCTCCTTGAGCTCATTGAGGGTGCGTGAGAGGTTGGTGACCATGAAGTACGGCATGGTCTCGGCCGCGCCGCTGGCCACCTTGGCCACAGTGGCATTGATGCCCACGGCGTGGTCCTTGGGGGCAATGACAGCATGCGCGCCGGCACCGTCCGCCACGCGCAGGCAGGCGCCCAGGTTGTGCGGGTCGGTCACACCGTCGAGCACCAGCAGCAGGGGCTGCTCGATGCCGGCGGCTTCAAGGTTTTCGAGCAGCTCATCGAGCGAGGTGACCTGCGCCACGGGCTCCACCCGCGCGGCCACGCCCTGGTGGCCGTGGCTGCCGGCCAGCTTGGCAATGCGCACGCTGTCGGCCTCGATCAGGCGCGCACCGGCCTCGCGAGCGCGGTCGAGAAACTGGCGCATGCGGGCGTCGCGCCGCGTGGCTTCGTAGTAAATCTCGACGATGGATTGCGGCGCGGTCTTCAGACGCACGCCCACGGCGTGAAAGCCGAAGAGAACTTTGGGGCTGGACATGGGGGGATTATCCGGGCATTGCCAGACTCACAGATTGACGCACACCCGGTAACCCGCCGAACCACGGCATCGTGCACTCCAAGGTCTTGCGCCAAGGGTTTGCCCTGATGCGCCTAAAATCGCGCCTTTCCATTGCTCTATCCGCAGGGAGACGTTGCTATTTTTGCGCCGATTCCTGTGTGCCAGTGTGGCCTTGCGGGCTGGCATCGCGCCAGCCCTTTCGGTTGGGGCCAGCAGCTGTTTTTTGCATTTGTTGCCGCATCCACTGGCCTGTTTTACCTTTTTTTTCAACACCATGATTCTTCACCCGCTTCGCTGGATGCAGCGCACGAGCCTGGTCACCCAAATTGTGATGGCCATGTTTGCCGGCATCGCGCTGGCCGTGTTCTTTCCGGCCGCCACGCCCAAGGTGGCCATTCTGGGCACGCTGTTCATTTCTGCCCTCAAGGCCGTGGCGCCCGTGCTGGTGTTCATTTTGGTGATTGCCGCCATCGGCAACCACAAGCCCGGCGAAGCCACCCACATGCGCCCGGTGCTCTTTTTGTACCTGGTGGGCACGCTGGCGGCGTCTGTCGTGGGCGTCACGGCCAGCCTGTGGTTTCCGTCCACCCTGGTGCTGCAAGCGCCTGCGGATGCGGCCAATGGCCCAACGAACATCCAGGATGTGCTGCTGACGCTGCTGATGAACGTGGTGGACAACCCCGTGCGGGCGCTGATGAATGCCAACTACATCGGCATCCTCGCCTGGGCGGTGGGCCTTGGCATGGCCATGCGCCACGCCAGCGCAGGCACGCGCGCCGTCATGCACGACTTGTCGGCCAGCATCTCCACCATCATCCAGGCCGTGATCCGCTTTGCGCCCCTGGGCATTCTGGGCCTGGTCGCCAGCACCTTCGCGGAAGCCGGCACGCAGGCGCTGTGGGGCTATGCGCACCTGCTGGGCGTGTTGCTGGGTTGCATGGTGTTTGTGGCGCTGGTGGTCAATCCGCTCATCGTCTTTCTGGCGCTGCGCGTCAATCCCTATCCGCTGGTATTCACCTGCCTGCGCGAGAGCGGCGTGACGGCGTTCTTCACGCGCAGCTCGGCGGCCAACATCCCCATCAACCTCGCGCTTGCCAAACGCCTGAACCTGAACGAAGACACCTACAGCATCGCCATTCCACTGGGCGCAACCATCAACATGGCCGGTGCGGCCATCACCATCAGCGTGCTGTCGCTGGCGGCAGCGCACACCCTGGGCATTGCGGTGGACGCGCCGACTGCCCTGCTGCTGTGCGTGGTGGCGGCCGTTTCCGCCTGTGGCGCCTCGGGCGTGGCCGGCGGCTCGCTGCTGCTGATTCCGCTGGCATGCAGCCTGTTCGGCATCAGCAACGATGTGGCCATGCAGGTCGTGGCCATCGGTTTCATCATCGGCATCCTGCAGGACTCGGCCGAGACGGCGCTCAATTCATCCACCGATGTGCTGTTCACGGCCGTGGCCTGCCGCTGGGCAGATCCAGCGCACAAACACCCGGCCCCCTGAAGCGTCGGCGGGGTCAGGGACTGACCTGGCCGGCCACGATGCTGATGAGGCGGTCGCAGCGCTGGGCAATGGCACGATCGTGCGTGACCAGCACCAGCGTGGTGCCTTGCTCGCGGTTGAGGTCAAACATCAGCTGCATGATGGTCTCGCCGGTGGCGAAATCGAGGCTTCCGGTGGGCTCGTCGGCCAGCAGCACGGCCGGCCGCATCACAAAAGCGCGCGCCAGCGCCACGCGCTGTTGCTCCCCCCCGCTGAGCACCTTGGGGTAATGCCCCAGGCGCTGGCCCAGCCCGACATGCCTGAGCATCTCGGTGGCGGCCGCGCGGGTATCGCTGCGATTGGCCAACTCCAGTGGCAGCATGACGTTTTCGAGCGCCGTGAGGTTGCCCATGAGCTGGAAGCTCTGGAAAACGAAGCCCACTTTTTGCGCGCGCAGCGCGGCGCGGCCGTCTTCGCTCAGCGCAAACAGATCCTGGCCATCGAGCCGCACAGTGCCGCGCGTGGGGGTGTCAAGGCCCGCAATGATCGACAGCAGGGTGCTTTTGCCCGAGCCTGACGCGCCGACAATCGCCACGGTTTCCCCAGGCGCCAGGCGGAAATCGATATCACGCAGAATGTCCAGCGTGCCGGTGGAGTCGGTCACCGACTTGAATACATGCTCGACCGCAATAATGGGTGTGGCTGGCGTGGGGGAGGTTTCGGACATGAAAGGTTTTTTATTGTGATTTGCGATCTGCATCGACGCCACTTTATCCTGACCGCCGCAGGCGGCGCACTGGTGGGCCTTTGCACCCCTGTGGCCATGGCACAACCGGGCAGCAAGGTACCGGCAGCCTCGGCGCGGCCCAAGGTCATCCTGGTACTCGGTGACTCGCTCAGCGCCGAGTACGGCCTGGCGCGCGGCACCGGCTGGGTGGCGTTGCTGGAAAAGCGCCTGGCGCAGGAAAAGATCGCAGCCACCGTGGTGAATGCCAGCGTGAGCGGAGAAACCACCTCCGGCGGGCGTTCGCGCCTGGCGGCATTGCTGGCACAGCACCAGCCCAGCCAGGTGGTGATTGAGCTCGGCGGCAATGACGCCCTGCGGGGCCTGCCACTGAAAAATACCGAGGAAAACCTGTCGTGGATGGTGCAGACAGCACAGAAATCGGGTGCCAAGGTACTGCTGGTGGGAATGCAGGTGCCGCCTAACTACGGTACCGACTACGCCAACCGTTTTGCGTCCACCTTTGCGGCGGTAGCCAAGACGCACAAGGCGGGTGTGGTGCCGTTTTTCCTCAAGGATGTGGCCGATGGCCCCGATCCTACCCGGCTGTTCCAGCCAGACCGCATCCACCCGCGCGCCGAGGCGCATCCACAGATGCTGGCCAACGTGTGGCCGGAACTCCAGAAGCTCTTGCGTTAAGAGCCCTGGACAAAATCAATGGCCGGCAGGCTCCGGAGGTTCGGCGGGTGCGGGAGAGGCCAACGCTGCAGGCCCGCCGACCGGCTGGTCGTATTGCGGCTCATCGGGCCTGCGCTGGGTTTTGGCTTTGAGCTTCTCTTCCTTTTTTTGTTTTTTGGCGAGCTCGCGCTGGCGCTTTTCGTATCCGTAGTTGGGTGTTGCCAAGGTATTTGCTTCCTGAAGTAGGAGTCCACTTTAACAGCTTGCCCTCAGGGTGCCCTCAACCCGCCACGCGTGGCACAGAAGACACCGCCGCGCGGTAGGCATGCCAGCTGGCATGGCCCAGCACCGGGCCAGCGAGCAGCAGGCCTGCTCCCCACCACCACAGCGACACGGCCACGATCAGCGTGATCAACAGCCCCCACAGCAGCATGACGGCGGAATTCTCCAGCACCACCCGCATGCTGGTGATGCCCGCGGTCAGCGCATCGGTGTCACGGTCCAGGATCATCGGAATGGAAACCACCGAAGTCGAAAAAACGAGCACGGCAAAGGCACCGCCCACCGCCAGATAGACACCGACAAAGCCCCAGTTCTGGGGGTTGAAAATGGCCGCCATCACCCCGGTGGTGGACGGCATGCCGGTGTTGAAGAACACGGCAAACACCACCAGCGACGCCCTGCCCCACAGCAACTCCAGCATCACCAGCACCAGCACCAGCATGCCCATGCTGCCCATGTGACTGTCCCAGCAGGTGATGGATTGCCCCAGATCGGGCGATTGGCCGGCCTCGCGGCGCCGGCTGGTGTCATACAGGCCCATCGCCAGAAACGGTCCCAGCAGCAGGCACCCGCTGGCCAGCGACATGGTGTATTCGGGCCGCGTGCGAAACACCCAGCCCAGCACCAGCGCCATGCCCCAGAAAAATGCGCCATAAAAAAGGGCAATGCCCGGGGCGGCGGCGGCGTCCTGCATGCCCTTGCGCAACCAGCGAAAAGGATCGGTCAGGTGCAGGGGATTGAGCGTGATCGCCACGGCTGTGGCAGGCGAAACCTGGACGGAGGGATGTGCGGACATGGCGGTAATGGCAACAAGTTGCGAGGGCGGACTGGGTCGACGGGCGCAACGCCCGTTGACATAGGTCAATACCCTAATCCACCTGCCCGCCATGCGCCACTGAGGAAACTACCACCCCAGCGCCCCCGTGCCATCAGGCCATCAGACCGCGCCGAAAGCCCGGGCCATGGCCTGCTGCACATCCTGGCGAAGGTCATCAACATCCTCCAGCCCCACGGAAAAGCGCACCAGCGTGCCAGGCTGCAGGTGCGGCACAGGGCGGCTGCGCATGGACGCCAGCTGGTAGGGCACCACCAGGCTCATGGGGCCGCCCCAGCTGTAACCCAGCTTGAACAGGTGCAGGCCATCGCAGAACGCATCGACCTGGGCCTGGCTGTAACGCGCATCGATCACCACGCTGAACAAGCCAGCCGCCGCGCCGTCGCCATGGTTGGCAGCACCGCACAGGGCCCGCCAGTGGGCGTGGCCCGGGGCGCCGGGCAGTGCCGGGTGCAGCACCTGGGCCACGGCGCTCTGCTGCTGCATCCACAGCGCCAGCTGGCGTGCCGCCGCATCGTGCGCACGGTAGCGCAAGCCCATGCTGGGCAGGGCACGCAGCACGGCTTCGGCGTCGTTGGCGGCAATGCCCAGGCCCAGTCGCATGTGCGTGAGCTTGATTTTCATGTGCAGGGCCAGGTCGCGCGTGATGACACTGCCCATCAGCACATCGCCACCGCCGCTGGGATATTTGGTGAGCGCGTGGACCGATACATCGACCGCCAGGCTGCCGCTGCCATCCCCGTCCAGATCAAAGGGCGCAAATGCCAGGCCGGCACCCCAGGTATTGTCCAGTGCCGACGTCACACCCCGGGCACGGCAGATACGCACCTGTTCGCAAAGATCGGGAAACTCCATGGTCACCGACCCGGGTGCTTCCAGCCACACCAGCCGGGTTGCGGAAGTGATGCGCGCAGCCAGATCCGCGGGATCAAGGGGGTCATACAGTACGTGGCGAATGCCGAAACGGACCAGCTCCCCGTTGGCCAGGTCCTTGCTGGGGCCGTAGGCATTGTCTGGAATCAAGACTTCATCCCCGGGCTGGAGCAAGGCCAGCGCCACGTTGGCAATCGCCGCCAGGCCGCTGGGAACCAGCACGCACTGCCGCCCGCCCTCCAGCGCGCACAGGCGCTCTTCCAGGATGAAGGTGGTGGGCGTGCCGTGCAGGCCATAGGTGTAGCCGCTCTTGTCTTTCCATTCGCGCGACCGCATCGCCGCCACGTTGGGAAAAATGACGGTGGAGGCCTTGAAAACGCCAGGCTGGGGTGCGACAAACCCGGCGGGAGGTGTGTAGGCGTGGTGGACGATGCGGGTGGCGGGGCCGAAAGCGGTGTCTTCATTCATGCCTGGCATGGTAGCGCGCGACAGCACCATCCGACTGCCACACGTCTGCGCCAAAGCGCATCCCCAGCGGCACCCCCAGGATGCCGGGTATCAGCTGGCGACCTTGAGGTTGTTGGTCACCGACATCACACCCTTGACGCCTTTGGCGATGGTTTCAGCACGCTCGCGGGCGCTTGCATTGGGTGCGGAGCCGGTAAGCGTGACGGCACCGGCACGGGTGTCCACATCGATCTTGAACGCGCTCAGGTCCGGGTCCTTGGCCAGGCCGGCGGACACTTGCACCGTGATGGTGGCGTCATCCACGGCGCCCATGGCGGCACTGCCCATTTCCTGGGCGTCCGACTGCACCTTGGCGGCGCCTTCCTCCACCTTGGTTTCCGCGTTCTTGAGCGCGCTTTCTGCCTTGATCTGCGCCTCTGCGGCGGCCTGTTCGGTTTTTTGCACTGCGGAATCGAGCTTTTGCCCCACGGTGGATTCCTCCTGCTTGCTGCAGGCAGCCAGCCCAAACGCCAGGGCACTGACGCCGAGAATGGTCCAGATGCGTTGCGAGCTGCTGTGCGGGAAATGGCGAATATTCATGTGCGACTCCTTCCAGGTAAAGATGGTGTGAATGTAGGCAAGCCACACACCCGCCAGGGTCGGAAAGCGCCGAATGGGCTGTAGGACAACACCGCCAGCCACCTTCCTCCCGCAGCGCGGCAGGCAAGGCGCCGAGCCCGCGCAACGGCGACAATAGTGGGGATGTCGCTTCACCCCTTGTCCCGCTGGCTACCTTTTCTGGCCTGGCCGCGCCCTGACCGCGCCTTCCTCCGGGGGGAGTTCTGGGCCGGCATGACCGTGGGCCTGATGCTGGTGCCGCAGGGCGTTGCCTACGCCGCCCTGGCGGGCATGCCGCTGGTGACAGGCATCTATGCATCCCTCGTGCCGGCGCTGGTGGCCGTGCTGTTCAGTGCCTCCACGCGCCTGGGCGTGGGGCCCACGGCCCTCACCAGCCTGTTGATCGGTGCATCGCTCTCGGGTCTGGCCGAGCCCGGCAGCGCGCAGTGGGTGGCCATGGCCGCCTGGATGGCGATCCTGTCGGGCCTGCTGCAGCTGGTCATGGGACTGGCGCGCTTTGGCTGGCTGCTCAACCTCGTGACCTCGCCGGTGCTCAGCGGCTTCACCCAGGCGGCGGCGCTGCTGATTCTGTCGTCCCAGCTCGGCGCGCTGACAGGTCTGCGCTCCGATCTGGGGGCCTTGTGGACGACACCCTCGCTGGGCCACTTCGACCTGATCGCAGCAGCCTTCGGGCTAGGCAGCCTGGTGTTACTGATGCTGGCGCGCAGGCTGCGTCCGGGCTTTCCGGCCGCGATCGTGGTGCTGGGGGCTGCCGGGGCCATCAGCTGGGCCCTGGGCTACGCCGAGGCCGACGGCGCGGTAGTCGGCGCCTTGCCTGCCGGTCTGCCCAGCCTTTACTGGCCGGGCACCCTGCCCTGGTCCAGCTTTGCGGCCCTGGTGATGCCGGTGCTGGTGGTCACGCTGGTGAGCTTTCTGGAGACGGCGTCCAGTGCCAAGGTGGACAGCCAGCGCTCGGGCGAGCGCTGGAACGAGAACCAGGACCTTATCGGCCAAGGCCTGGCCAAGATCAGCAGCGGGCTGTGCGGCAGTTTCGCCACCAGCGCCTCGTTCTCGCGCTCAGCCATCAACCTGTATGCCGGGGCCCGCAGCGGCTGGGCCACCGTGTTTGCCATCGCGCTGGTGCTGGTGGTGCTGCTGTGGCTGACCCCGGCGCTCTACCATGTGCCGCAATCGGTGCTGGCAGCCGTGGTGGTGACCGCCGTCACCAGCCTGATCAAACCCGCCAGCTTCCTGCGGTTGTGGCGCATTTCCCGCGTCGAGGCGGTCATCTCCGGCATCACCTTTGGCCTGACGCTGGCCACGGCCCCCCGCATGTACGGGGGTGTGCTGGTGGGCCTGCTGATGAACCTGAGCCATTTCCTCTACCAGCGCCTGCACCCGCGCATCATCGAAGTGGGGCTGCACCCCGACGGCAGCCTGCGCGACCGGCACCTGTGGCAGCTGCCGGCACTGGCGCCGCACCTGCTGGCCCTGCGCATGGATGCCGAACTCGACTTTGCCTCCGCCAGCGCACTCGAACGCCGGGTGATGGACCACCTGGCCGCGCACCCCGATGTGGTGCATGTCTGCCTGCTGGCCCAGCCCATCAACCGCATCGACGTGACCGGTGTGGAAACCTTCGCCAACCTGCTGGCCACCTTGCACACCCGAACAGGCACGCTGCACCTGAGCGGCCTCAAGCTTCCGGTGGAGCAGGTGCTGCGCCGCGCAGGGGTGCTGGCACCCGGCGCGGGGCTGGCCATGTACCGCACCGACGCCGAGGCCCTGCATGCGCTGCGGCAACTGCCAGGTGCGCTGCAAAACACCCATGGCGCGGCCTCTGACGGCCCAATGGCGCGGTCCGGCTGATACACTCGGCCACTCTTCCTGGTTCTCAAAATTGGTGTCTGATCCGGCTTCCCACATCGTAGACCTGCGCGACCTGCGCCTGGACACTGCGCACGCTCTGGTAGCCCGGGCCACCGGGAACGAGGTCGCCCTGCGAAGCGACCAGTCCTCGCGCTACCTGCAAGGCCTGATCGATGGACTGTGCGAGCTCTCCTTGAAAGACTCCCTCACCGGACTGGCGAATCGTCGCCAGTTCCGTGCGGTGCTGGAACGCGAGATCGACCGCGTGACGCGCTCGGGCGAGACCGCGTTGCTGCTGATGCTGGACATCGACCATTTCAAACAGATCAACGACATCCACGGTCATCTGGCCGGAGACGTGGTGCTGCAATCGGTGGCGCGCACGCTGAGCACCTGCGTGCGCCCCATGGACACACTGGCCCGCTATGGGGGCGAAGAATTTGTCGTGGTGCTGCCGGCCTGCCAGGCCGGCTTTGGCAAGGTGGTGGCCGAGCGCATTCGCCGTGCGGTGGCCAACATGCCCGTGCGCATTTCACCCTCGGTGGAAGTGAACGTCACGCTCAGCATTGGCGGAGCCTTCGCCATGCAGTGGATCCGCTCCACCACCCTGCTCTGGACCGACCGCGCAGACCAGCAGCTGTACAAAGCAAAATCGATGGGTCGCAACTGCGTGAGCATCGAGGAGCAACCTGACAGCACGGTCAGTGCCGAAGAAAAGAGCCTGTTGTTCGGCCCCCTCTACACGCCGTCAGGCTGGGGCGATCTGCCCCCGCTGGACCCCACCGGCAGCGTCAACTGAAATTTATGCGATGAGCGACGCGCTGCCCACCCTCTCCAACAACCCGACCGCCTCCGGGGCGCCCACTGCACCCGTTTCTGCGGCAGGCAGCGGTGCGCGCATCATTGCCGTCACCAGCGGCAAGGGCGGCGTGGGCAAGACCTTTGTCTCTGCCAATCTGGCCGCAGCCCTGACCCGACGCGGCCAGCGTGTGCTGGTGCTTGATGCCGACCTGGGTCTGGCCAACCTGGATGTGGTGCTCAACCTGCACCCCAAGATCACGCTGCACGATGTGTTCACGGGCGAGGCATCCCTGCAGGACGCCATCATCCAGGCACCGGGCGGCTTCTCGGTGCTGCTGGCGGGCTTGGGCATGGTCGAGCATTCGTGCCTGGCCTCCGAGGTGCGCAACCAATTCCTCCACGTGATCCAGGCGATCACACCCAATTACGACGTGGTGCTGCTGGACACCGGTGCCGGCATCTCCGATGTGGTACTTTTTTCGGTGTCGCTGGCCTCCGAGGTGCTGATCGTGGCCACCCCCGAGCCCACCTCGCTCACCGACGCCTATGCCGCCATCAAGGCGCTGGCCATGCAGCAAAAGCGCCAGCATGTTGGCATGGTCATCAACCAGGCTGCCCGGCCCGGCGATGGCCGCGCCATCACCAGCCAGCTGCAGCAGGTGCTGGACCGCTTTGTCAGCACCGATTCGGGGCGCGCCATGCGTTTGATGCACATGGGCGACATACCGGCCGACCCCGCAGTGCGCGATGCCGTCATGCGCCGCCAGCTGCTGCTGCTGCAAACGCCGGGCTGTGCCGCGTCACTGGCCATTGCCCAGCTGGCCAACAAGATCGAATCCACGCTGCTGCTACCCAACGCCTGAGAGTGGCCCCGGCGCAGCGCCCGGCTGCGGGCCTGGTGCCATCCCGAAATTTCTGCCGTGAATACTGTCCTGAACATCTCCTGCTACAAGTTCGTGCCCCTGCCTGATGCGGCGGCATTGCGCGACCTGCTGCACGAGCGCGCCCTGGCCGCTGCGCTCAAGGGCACCATCTTGCTGGCCCACGAAGGCATCAACATGTTTCTGGCGGGCCCGGCAGCGGCGGTGCACGGCTTTGTCGATGCTCTGCGCACCGACCCGCGCTTTGCCGACCTCGTCCCCAAGGAGAGCTGGTCGGACACCGTGCCGTTTCGCAAGATGCTCGTCAAGGTCAAGCGCGAGATCATCCGCATGGACCACCCCGCGATCCAGCCGTCCGAGGGCCGGGCGCCTGCCGTCACGCCGGCCACCCTGCGCCGCTGGCTGGAGCAGGGCCATGATGACGCAGGCCGCCCCGTGGTGACGCTGGACACGCGCAATGCCTTCGAGGTGGATGAAGGCACATTCGACAACGCCATCGACTGGCGCATCGACAAATTCACCGAGTTCCCCCCGGCCCTGCGGGCCCGCAAGAGTGATCTGGCGGACAAGACGGTGGTGAGCTTTTGCACGGGCGGCATCCGCTGCGAAAAGGCCGCCATCCTGATGCGCGAAGAGGGCCTCACCCACGTGTACCAGCTCGAAGGCGGCATCCTGAAATATTTCGAGGAAACGGATGGCGCGCATTACCACGGCGGCTGTTTCGTGTTCGACGAGCGCCGCACGCTGGCCGCCGACCTGTCCACAGGCACCCTGCGCGCCGGGCCTGAAAACGCTATCGATAAATGAGCTACCAGCGTTTACTGCATAAGCGCTAAAGCCTTATTCCATCAAAATTCGCTCGCGCATGGCCAGGCCACCGCATCACGGTTTGAAACGGCGCTCGGGCAACGGAATCCATTCCACCTCGCCCGGCACCTTGCCCATGGACTGGTCTTCCCAGTCCTGCGCCGCCTGCACGATGCGCTCCTTGCGGCTGGAGACAAAATTCCACCACATGTGGCGTGGCCCATCCAGCGGTGCACCACCGATCACCACGATGCGCGCACCAGCACCTGCGTGGTTGGGCGGGCTGGTCACGGTGTCTGCCGGGCAGCGCACCGTGGTGCCCTGCCCCTGGGGCAGCACGCCCAGGGTGAGCGCCGGCAGGGGTGCGGCCTCGCCGTCGAGCAACAGGTCGGCGTTCACGCAGTAGATCGCCATTTCGGGGGCCAGCGCGGGCAGATCCAGAGCGGCGCCGGCGGGCAATTGCACGTCCAGGTACAGCGTGGGGGCGAAGGTGGCCACGGGGGAGGTCTGCCCAAAAGCAGTGCCAATGAGCACACGCACCACGGCATCGCCCACGCGCACCTCGGGGATGGCCTCGGCGGGCGTGTGCACAAAGGCGGGCGCCGCCTCCTCGTGCTCACGCGGCAGCGCGGCCCACAGCTGCACGCCATGGTTCACGTAGTCGCGACCGGCCAGGGTTTCGGGGCGGCGCTCGGAATGCACGATGCCACGCCCCGAGGTCATCCAGTTGATGGCGCCGGGCTCGATCTGCTGCAGGGAACCCAGGCTGTCGCGGTGCACCATCGCGCCCTCGAACAGATACGTCACCGTGGCCAGGCCGATGTGCGGATGCGGGCGCACGTCGTACTCGTCCCGCGGGTGTACCGTAACGGGACCAAAGTGGTCAAAGAACAGAAAAGGCCCTACGGCCCTGCGCTGCAGCGAAGGCAGCAGGCGGCGCACGGTGAAGCCGCCGCCCAGATCCTTGTCGTGCCCCTTCAGGCGCAAGAAGGGCTCGCCGCTCATTCCAAGCGCTCCACGGTGGTGGTGATTTCGGTGGTGACGGCCGTCATGAGCTTGTGCACCGGGCATTTGTGCGCCACGGCCTGCAACTCCTGCAACTGGGCGTCGCTGAGATCCCCGCTGATCTGCAGGCGGGCGGCAAGGCGGTAGGTGCCCGCGCGTTCGGCCGACGCGTCGCGCTCGATCACCGTGCGCACGTCGGTCACTGGGATGCCCTTGCGGCGCGCATACCAGAGCACGGTAAGGGCCTTGCACGAACCCAGCGCCGCGTCATACAGGTCGTGCGGATTGGGGCCGGTGTCGTTTCCGCCCTCTTCGGCAGTGCCATCGACCACCAGCGCGTGGCTGCGGATGGTGAGTGTCTGCGCCATGGGCGTGGATGTGATGCGATTGAGCTCAATAGCCATTTCGGACTCCAAAGGGGTTCAGTGAATCAGGAACCAAGCTGCGCCGCAACCGCTGCCACGCGCTGGCCCAGCAGCCGGCCGGTTTCCAGGTCGCCGGCAAACATCTCGGCCGCAGAGGCATCGGAGGGCGACTGCGCCATGGCTCCGCTGAACGCACCCAGCCAGTTCACGTTGCTGCGCGTGGCCGCTTTCGCGTTGGCGGGCAGGGTCCCCGCGCCCACCCACAGGCCACCGTGCTGCATGGCCAGATGGAACAGATAGTCCAGCGTGATCTGCTTGTCGCCACTGGGGCTGGCGCTGTTGGTGAAGCCCGCAAACAGCTTGTCTTTCCATGCCTGGTTGTACCAGGGCCTGGACGAGGCATCCGCAAACTTCTTGAACTGCCAGCTGGGGCCCGCCATGTAGGTCGGCGAACCCAGGATGATGGCCTGGGCGGCCAGCAGGGTGTCCCAGCCGCCCTCGGGCAGGTTGCCGTCGGCATCAATCGCGATGAGCTGGGCATCGGCGCCGTCGGCCACGGCCTGCGCCAGGCGCTGGGTGTGGCCATAGCCCGAGTGATAAACCACTGCAATCAGGGACATGGAGGGTGGCACTTTCTGCATGGAAACAAGAACGCTGGCCCCCGCCCGCCCAACGGGACGGGAGCCAGCTCATCCAGGTTCAGCGGGCTTCGCGCTGGCCGTCAACACTCCAGGCGCCAGCCCCAAAGGCCGTCAGCGCCAGCAAACCACCCACCACGGCGATGTTCTTGAAGAACAGCAATTGCGTGATCATCAGCTGATCGGCCGGCACCGACCAGTAGGGGTGAAAGAAGAAGCTGGCCACCAGCGTGAAGAAGGCCAGCACCAGCGCGGCAAAGCGTGTGCCAAAGCCCACAATCAGCGCCAGGCTGCCCACCACCTCGACCGCAGCAGCAACAGCCGCCGCCACGGTGGGCATGGGCAGCCCCACCGAAGAGATATAGCCCACCGTGCCGGCAAAACCGGTGAGCTTGCCAATGCCTGCGGGAAGAAACAGCACGGCGAACAGCAGGCGAGACACAAGGGCCAGGGGATTTTGCAGAGAAGAAAGCATGGTGGACTCCTGAAAAAATGAAAGAAAAAAGACCCAAAAAACTCAAGCGACCAGATCAAATACCAACACCTCGGCGCCGTGGCCATCGGTCAACGCCAAGGAGGACTCGTTTTCAAGCAGCGCGGCATCGCCGCCGGCCAATGGCTGGCCATTGACACGCAGCGCACCGCGCACCAGGTGCACATAGGTCTTGCGCGCCGGGTTCAGGGGCTGGGTGACGGCCTCCGTGCCATCCAGCAGTCCGGCATACAGCGCGGCATCCGCATGCACCACGACCGAATCCTGCGCACCATCGGGAGATGCCACCAGCCGCAGCACACCCCGCTTTTCAGTTTCGGCAAAAGTCTTTTGCTCGTAGCTGGGTGCAATGCCCCGCACGTTGGGCAGGATCCAGATCTGCAGGAAATGCGTGGTCTGGCCGGCAGCATGGTTGAACTCGCTGTGCGTCACGCCGGTGCCGGCGCTCATGCGTTGGACATCGCCCGGGGGGATACCCTTCACGTTGCCCATGCTGTCCTTGTGGGCCAGTTCGCCCGACAGCACATAGCTGATGATTTCCATGTCACGGTGGCTGTGGGTACCAAAGCCGGTGCCGGGCGCAATGCGGTCTTCATTGATGACGCGCAGATTGCCAAAGCCCATGTGGCGGGGATCGTGGTAACCCGCAAACGAGAAACTGTGGAAGGAATGGAGCCAGCCATGGTCGGCGTGGCCCCGGTCTTGCGATTTACGAACAGTCAGCATGGTGATTGCTCCTTTCAAGACTCCACTGTATTGGGCGGGCCGCCATCGCAGGGCCTGCAGGATTGTCGGAATCATTCAAAATATCTGAACTAACATTTCCACACCATGCCCCACCCCTACGATGTTCTCACGCCGGACAGCCTCGCGATGCTACAGGTGATTTCGGAAACCGGCAGCTTTGCTGCAGCGGCCCGGCACCTGGGCCTGGTCCCCAGCGCGCTGACCTACCGGGTGCGCCAGATCGAGGACGCCCTGGATGTACTGCTCTTTGACCGGACGGCCCGCCAGGCGCGGCCCACCGAGGCCGGCGCCGAACTGCTGCGCGAGGGCGCACGGCTGCTGCGCGAGATCGATGCCGTGGCCAACCGCGTGCGCCGCGTGGCCACGGGCTGGGAACCCCAGTTCACGATTGCCGTGGACGGCGTGGTCTCGCCCCACACCCTGCTGGAGCTCGTGGATGCGTTCTACGCCATGGCCCCGCCCACGCACCTGAAGCTGCGCGACGGCATCATGACCGGCACCCTGGAAGCACTGACATCGGGCCATGCCGACCTGGCCATCGGCGTCTCGGTTGAGGGCTCCAACGTGGCCGGCCTGCAGCAGGGGCTGCTGGGCGAGCTTTTGTTCATTTACGTGGTGGCGCCCCACCACCCGCTGGCCTCGGTGCCCGAACCCATCACCGACGCCACCTTGCTGCAGCACCGTGCCGTGGCCGTGGCTGACTCTGCGCGGCGCGGTGGTGCCACCATGGGCCTGCTGGGCGGGCAGGACGTGCTCACGGTGGACACCATGCAGGCCAAGGTGCAGGCGCAGTTGCGCGGCCTGGGCGGCGGTTTTTTGCCCGAACCCATGGTGCGCCCCTACCTGGAAGCCGGCCACCTGGTGGTGCGCCGCGTGGCCCGCCCGGAGCGCAACATGCGCATCCACTATGCATGGGGTGGGCCTGGCTTCACGGCGCCCGGGCGGGCACTGCAGTGGTGGCTGAACCAGCTGCAAAGCCCGGCCACGCGCAGGGCCCTGCTGGAAAACCACCACCATTTCTGATGCCCGACCCCGCGCCGGGCGTGTAGAGTGGCCCTTGTCATATTTCTGTAGCCGACCGTCTTCGAAAGGCCTTCCATGACTTCACCCGTTTCCCGCCCCGCCAAACGGCCCCGACGCCCCGGCACCCTGGCATCAGCACCCGCACAACGCCCATCCGGCAAGGCCGTGAAGGCGGCAAAGGCGCCGCGCCATTTCGCCATCATTGGCGCCGGCATGGCGGGCGTGGCCTGCGCGCGCACGCTGGTGCAAGCGGGCCACCAGGTCACCATTTTCGAAAAATCGCCCCGGGCCGGCGGGCGCACCACCACCATCGATTCACCGTTCGGCAGCTTCGATGCGGGCGCGCAATATTTCACCGTGCGGGACCCGCGCTTCGCCCAGGCGATCGACACCGTGCCCGGCCTGTGCCGCCCCTGGAGCGCCAACGCCGTGCGCGTGCTCGACGCGGCAGGCCGCGTGGCAGCTGCGGGCCTGCCCACCCGCGAACCGCACTGGGTGGCCAGCCCGGGCATGAACGCCCTCGTCACCACCTGGGCTGCCCCGCTAGTGCAGGCCGGCCAGCTCGTCACCGACACCCGCGTGAGCAGCATCGAACGCGACCCCCTCAACAACGCCCACTGGCAGCTGCGCACCGAAGGATCCGGCGGCGCACAGCATGTCTACGCCGGCTTCGATGCGGTGCTGCTGGCCCAGCCCGCCACGCCCGCCCAGGCGCTGCTGGCGGCTTCAGCTCTGGACACCCCTCTGACGGCCGCCCTTTCCAGCGTGCACACCGCCCCCTGCTGGACATTGATGCTCGCCTACCCACAGGCCGTGCGCCCGGGCCTGACCACCCTGGGCCCGCAGTGGAACGCCGCGCGCAGCACCCACCACCGCATTTCTTGGCTGGCACGCGAGTCGTCCAAACCCGGCCGCACCACCGTCGAGCGCTGGACGGTGCAAGCCAGTCCGGCCTGGTCGGCAGAACACCTTGAAGACGATGCGGAGCGCGTGCAATCGAAGCTGCTCAAGGCGTTTGCCGAGGTGACCGGCATCCGTGCACAACCCACCCATGCCGACACGCGCCGCTGGCGCTATGCGCAAACCACCCAGCCCCTGGGCCAGAGCCACCTGTGGGATACCCGCCTGGCCCTGGGTGCCTGCGGCGACTGGTGCCTGGGCCACCGCCTGGAAGATGCCTTTGTGTCCGGTCTGGAGCTGGCACTCGCCGTGGCATGACGCACGGCGAAGGGGCCCAGCGGCAGACCAGCACCTACCAGGGCCGCTTTGCCCCCTCGCCCACCGGCCCGCTGCATGCGGGCTCCTTGGTGGCTGCGCTGGCCAGCTGGCTGGATGCGCGCGCCTGGAATGGCGGCAAAGGCGGGCGCTGGCTGGTGCGCATCGAGGACGTGGACGCACCGCGCTGCATTCCTGGCGCCGCAGAGCTCATTCTGCAGCAGCTGGCCACCTGCGGGCTGATCCCCGATGAACCGCCGGTGTGGCAATCGGCCCGCAGCGCGCTGTACCAGCAGGCGCTGGACCAGCTCATCGTGCAAGGCCATGCCTACCCCTGCGCCTGCTCGCGCAAGGACATCGAAGACGCCCACGCGGCGCAAGGCCATGGCCGCGCGCGCCATGCCGCCTTGCCCTACCCCGGCACCTGCCGCCATGGCCTGCGCGGGCGGCCCGCGCGATCCTGGCGTTTCAACGCCACGGATTTCCTGAAAAATCAGCCGCTCGAACCCGTAGATAAAGCACACACAGCTCTATTTTCAATAGCAAATGACACGGTGCATTGGACGGACCGCCGCCTCGGCCCGCAGTCACAACAGGTGGCCAGGGCGGTCGGCGACTTGGTGCTGCGCCGCGCCGACGGTCTGTGGGCCTACCAGCTGGCCGTGGTGGTGGACGATGCGGCCCAGCACATCACCCATGTGGTGCGCGGTGAAGACCTGGCCGACAACACGCCGCGCCAGATCCTGCTGCAGCAGGCGCTGGGTGTTGCCACGCCGCGCTACCTGCACACCCCGCTGGTCTGCGGCGCCAACGGAGAAAAGCTTTCCAAGCAAAACGGCGCTGCAGCGCTCGATCTTCGCGACCCCTTGCAGGCCCTGGGCGAAGCCGCCGAGGTGCTGGGTCTGCCGGCGCTGTCGCAGCAAAAATCACTGCCGCAGGCCCTGGAGATGTGGGTCAACGCCTGGGCGCGAAACTACAATCGACCACCGTGACCGATCCCACCCTTGCCCCAGCCCCCGCGCACCCTGCAGCCACTGCAGCCGATGCGACCGTCGGCACACCGCCTGCCGGCGTGGCCTACCCCAAAACCATCAAGAGCTTTGTACGCCGTGCGGGCCGCACCACCACGGGCCAGGCCAAGGCCTTTGAAGACCTGGGGCCGCGCTTTGTACTGCCCTACACCGCGGCGCCGCTCGACGCCGATGCCGCTTTTGGCCGCAGCGCCCCGCTGGTGCTCGAAATCGGCTTTGGCATGGGCGAGGCCACGGCCCATATCGCCCGCGTGCGCCCGAACGACAATTTCCTGTGCTGCGAAGTGCACGAGCCCGGTGTTGGCGCCCTGCTCAAGCGCATCGGCGAACAGGGCCTGACCAACATCCGCATCCTGCAGCATGACGCCGTCGAGGTGATCGACCACATGCTCGCGCCCGCGTGCCTGGACGGCATCCATATCTTCTTTCCCGATCCCTGGCACAAGAAAAAGCACAACAAGCGCCGCCTGATCCAGGCACCGCTGGTTGCCAAGCTGGCCGCGCGCCTCAAGCCCGGCGGCTACCTGCACTGCGCCACCGACTGGCAACCCTATGCCGAGCAGATGCTGCAGGTCCTGGGCGCAGAGCCGCTGCTCGCCAACACCGCCCAGGGCTTCGCACCGCAACCCGAATACCGCCCCCTGACCAAGTTCGAAAACCGTGGCCTGCGGCTGGGGCACGGCGTCTGGGACGTGGTCTTCGTGCGACGCCACTGAGTGCCTGCCCCCACCCGCACCACGAGCCCCTGCAACACTCCCGGGCCCGGTTCCAGTGGGTCAAAAAACACCAGATCCGCCGGGCCACGGCCAGCTTGCAAAAAGGACACTACACGCTGTTGTGTATGCACGACAAGGCCAGCACCTGCCTGGAGATCACCCGGTCGCGGCCTTTTTCTGCGCACAAGCGGGGTGTGATCCAGAGCATCTTTCATGCCTGCCAGAACGACCAGAGCCTGCTGGACTACAGAGGGCGCGATGCGCTCACGGGGCTGCTCAACCGCAAGACCGTTGACGAGCAGTTCTCCCGCAACCCTGGCACCTGCATGCCCCGCCGCGTGTGACTGGACGCAACCAGATCTGCTTTCATGACGACCTCGTGGCCAGTGGCCCGCTGACGCCCAAGGTGGCCAACGACGACGTCGAGCAGTTCTGATCAGCGGCAGCTCAGCTATCCGTCGGACGGCTCCACCGTCAAAAGGCGCTCGATGGCATCCAGGTCCACCGCATCGCGCTGGGCCACCGGCAAGAATCGCTCGGCATAGTCCCGCCACACGCCGCCGCGCAGAAAAATGCTGAACACCTGCGCGTCGATATGCTGGTTGCGCACCATGCCGGCCATGATGGCCAAAGACTCAGAAAGCGTCTTGGGTGGCTTGTAAGGCCGGTCGGAAGCAGTCAGGGCCTCAAAGATATCGGCCAGGGTCATGACCCGGTCGGCCAGCGTGAGCTCATCGCCTTTGAGGCGACGCGGATAGCCCGTGCCATCGAGCTTTTCGTGGTGAGAACCCGCAATGGCCGGCACGCGCGCCAGGTGCGGCGGAAACGGCAGGCCGCGGAGCATGATGATGGTCTGCACAATGTGGTCGTTGATCTTGAAGCGGTCTTCGGCCGTGAGCGTGCCGCGCCGAATTGCAAGATTGTGCAGCTCTCCCAGGTGCACTTCCTGGGGTGGCAGCACCATGTCAAAGCCCCATTGGTTGGCCGGATTGCCGGCTTCCACCGGTGGGCGGCGCGCGCCCCAGGGCACGATGTGTTCGGGCCGGTCGGCCAGCAGAAATTCGGTGGCGGGCAGGGTGCGCTGTGGCACATGGGAGAGCCGGGCGGCTTCTGCCTGAGACAACCCTGTGCGGTCATCAAAATGCCTTTGCCACATTTGGCTGCCTATGGCTTGCAGGCGCTGCACATCGGCATCGGCCATAAACTCGCCACCGACATTGCTGCGCGCCACAAAGGCAAAATCCTCCTGCAACTGCGCGTGCTTGCGCAGCAGTTCGGCCTGCAGCTGCACCGTGTCCGCACCAGCCGCACACTGCTGCCAATAGTCCAGCTCGGCATCCCTCCACAACACCTCGAAGCGCATGCGCACTTCGTGGATGCGGTTGTAGATCGTCTCCAGCTTGGTGGCCTTGTCGATGATGTGCTCTGGGCTGGTGACCTTGCCAACATCGTGCAACCATGCCCCCAGGCGGAACTCGTACAACTCGGCCTCGGTCATCGAGAATTCTGCAAAAGGCCCTTCCTGGGCATCGCAAATGCGCTGCATCAAGGCCTCGGCCAACTGGGGCACCCGCTCACAGTGGCCACCGGTGTAGTGACTCTTGGTGTCGATCGTATGGGCCAGCACCAGGATGATGGCATCAAACAGCTCACGCTGGCCCTCGATGAGGTGGCGCGTTTCAATGGCCACCGACAAGGTGCCCGAGAGTTTTTCCACAAACGCACGAAAGTTGCCACCATCCCTGCGCTGGTCCTGCGCATGGCGCAGCACCAGCAGTCCCAGGGGTTTGCGGTCCCGCGTGTGCAGTTGCACGCGCAGCACCTGCTGCGCCGGCACATCAGGTTCGTCCGGCGCCGCATCATCATCTTCCGCCTGCCGGTCCGCGTAATGGATGAAATGAACCATGCCAAGCTCGTGCGGATAGCGCGCCTGGTCCTGCGGGTCTTCGCAATAGCGCGCTGTGCGCACCAGGCGGTTGCGCTCGGTGTCCACCATGTACACCGCCCCGCCGCTGCAACCGGTCGCCTGCACCAGCTTATACAGCACGCTCGACAGCATCACGTCCAGGCGCGACTCGGCACTGATGTGGTGGGTGATGTGCAAAAAATCCTGGATGGTGTCGGACATGCGGTCCATGACCAACCCGAGATCGCGCACCTCGCGCACCGGGGAAGCCGGGCGCTGCGGTCGCTGGAAATCAAACCGGGCCAGCGAATGCGCCTGGGCCGTCAGGCCGCTGATGTAGCGCCCCACGCGCCGCCCCGCCATCCATCCCAGGGGAAGCAGCAGTGCCAACAGCCCAAGTGACCACAGCACCTGGTGGCGCAAATCCCGGTTCAGGTCTGAGTGCAACTCCGCGGTGGGGATGCTCATCAGCAGCTGCAAGTCGTTCCAGCGCGTGGATTGCAGCGGCTGTACCTGGCCTAGCCATTCTTCGCCCTGCGCCACAAAGCGGCGAGACTCGCCGTGTCGCACATCCAGCTCTTGCAAGGCCATCAGGCTGGGCACGCCCAGTTCGTTCAGGGGGCGCAAGCGGGTCTTGTCGCCATCGCGCTGCAATACGCGGGACATGTCGGGATAGGCCAGCACGCGATGGTCTTTGTTGACCACCGCAATTTCGGTGCGTGGCATGGGCCGCAATCCACCGATCTCCCGGCCCAGATCGGTCAGCGCCACATCCAGCCCCAGCACAGCACGGCCTTCTTCGCTGGGCTGGCTCAGGGTCACGCCGACTTCCTGCGTCGTGAAAAAGATATAGGGAGCGGTGAGGATCTGGGTTTTCGTCTGCACCGCCTCGGTATACCAAGGGCGCGTGCGCGGGTCGTAGTGATACTCCGGGCGGATGGACGTAGCCAGCAGCTTCAGCTCGGTGTCATAAAAGCTCCAGCGGCCCACCAGGGGCTCGCCGCCCTGCTCTTTCGCCATCGACTGCAATAGAAACGCGGCATGGTGTGGCGCGCCCAGCTTCTCGCGCAGGCCCGCATCGCGCAGCGGCCGCACCAGCAGAAACTGCCCATCGGAATAGCCCACGTATACCGCCGATAACAGCGGATTCTGCTCCAGCAAACGCACCAGCACGGGCAGGCGGTGCACGCGTGCAGCAAGCCTGGGTGCCGTGGTGACAGGGTCAAACGCCAGCAGCCGCAAGGTGGCATCGGCAGGGCCCACGATGCGGTGCACCCGCTCACCGATGAGCTGACTGATGCGCTGTGCGCTTTCCACCGAGGCAGCCATGATGACATGGCTGGCAGTGGTGCTGAGCTGGTAGGCCATCAGCGCCGTCAGCAGCAGCATGGCCAGCACCACCACCGAGGCAATCAGCACCTCAAACCGCACCGTGATGCGTCTCCACCAGGGTAGCGACGCCTTCATCCCATCAGAGGCAGGCGGTTGGTGGCGTAAATCGTGCCTGGACGTGCTTTCACGATAAAAGTCCATGCACCTGATATTACGCGCAAATAGTTACACATTCTCCCCTGCGGCGTGGGTCAGCGGGCGCCGCCGCTGGCCATCACACCTGTTGCACCACCCAGCCCGTCACCGAGGCCAGCGCTGCTGGCAGCTTCGACGCATCGGTGCCACCGGCCATGGCCATGTCGGGCTTGCCGCCGCCCTTGCCGCCCACCTGCTGGGCCACAAAGTTCACCAGCTCGCCCGCCTTGACCTTGCCCACGCTGTCGGCCGTCACGCCCGCGGCGATCTGCACCTTGTCGCCGTCGACGGCCGCCAGCACGATGGCGGCGGTCTTGAGCTTGTCCTTGAGCTTGTCCATGGTGTCGCGCAAGGTCTTGGCGTCGGCACCCGGCAATACGGCGGCCAGCACCTTGAGGCCCTTGACATCGACAGCCTGCGTCACCAGCTCGTCGCCCTGGCTGGAAGCGAGCTTGCCCTTCAGTGCCGCCACTTCTTTTTCGAGCGCACGCGCATGGTCGAGCGCCTGGCCGATGCGGCCATTGAGCTCGGCCACGGGAGCCTTCAGGGTGCTGGCGGCCTGGTTCACCGTGTCTTCCAGGTTCTGCAGGTAAGCCAGCGCATTCGCGCCCGTCACGGCCTCGATGCGGCGCACGCCTGCGGCCACGCCGCCCTCGCCCACCACCTTGAACAGGCCGATGTCGCCCGTGCGCTGCACATGGGTGCCGCCGCACAGTTCGCGGCTGGTGCCGATGTCGAGCACGCGCACGGTCTCGCCGTACTTCTCGCCAAACAGCATCATGGCGCCGGTCTTCTGGGCGGACTCGATGTCCATCACGCGGGCCTGCGTGGGCTGGTTGGCCAGGATTTCCTCGTTCACGCGGCGCTCGATCTCGCGGATCTCGGCATCGGTCACGGCGGCGTTGTGGGCAAAGTCGAAACGGGTGCGGTCGGCATTGACCAGGCTGCCCTTTTGCTGCACATGGCTGCCCAGCACTTCGCGCAGGGCCTTGTGCATGAGGTGCGTGACCGAGTGGTTGCGCATGGTGGCGGCGCGCACGGCGGTGTTGACCTGCGCCTGCACCGTGTCGCCCACGTTCAGCGTGCCCTCTTCGAGCATGCCGTGGTGGCCAAACACGTCGGCCTTGATCTTGAGGGTGTCGCCCACGGCAAAGCGGGCCGAGCCGCTGGTGATGACGCCTTCGTCGCCCACCTGGCCGCCGCTTTCGGCGTAGAACGGGGTGGTGTCGAGCACCACCACACCGTTTTGACCGGCTTTCAGGGCTGCAGCGCTGGTGCCATCGACGTAGATAGCTACGATTTTCGCAGTCTCCGCCAGGTGCTCGTAGCCGGTGAACTGGTTGGCGGCACCCGCGTATTCCAGCGCCTTGTCCATCTTGAACTTGCCGGCGGCGCGGGCCTGGGCCTTCTGCTTTTCCATGGCGCTCTTGAAGCCAGCCTCGTCCACTTCCACATCGCGCTCGCGGCACACGTCGTTGGTCAGGTCGAGCGGGAAACCATAGGTGTCGTGCAGCTTGAAGGCCACGTCGCCGGGCAGCACCTTGGCGCCGCCGTCCAGCGCTGCATCGAGGATTTCCATGCCATTGGCCAGCGTTTCAAAGAAGCGCTCTTCCTCGGCCTTGAGCACGTCGGTGATGCGCTGCTCCTGCGCACGCAGCGTGGGGTAGGCATCGCCCATCACGCGCACCAGGTCGGCCACCAGCTTGTGGAAGAACGGCGTCTTCTGGCCCAGCTTGTAGCCGTGGCGGATGGCGCGGCGCACGATGCGGCGCTGCACGTAGCCACGGCCTTCGTTGCTGGGGATCACGCCGTCGCTCACCAGGAACGCGGTGGCGCGGATGTGGTCGGCGATCACGCGCAGGCTCTTGTGGTTCAGGTCGGCCACGCCGGTTTCGCGGCCGGCGGCCTTGATCAGCGCGTCGAACAGGTCGATCTCGTAGTTGCTGTGCACATGCTGCAGGATGGCGGCCAGGCGCTCCAGGCCCATGCCAGTGTCCACGCAGGGGGCGGGCAGCGGGGTGACGGCGCCGGTCTCGTCCATGTTGAACTGCATGAACACGTTGTTCCAGATTTCGATGAAACGGTCGCCATCTTCATCGGGGCTGCCCGGAGGGCCGCCGGGGATGTGGTCACCATGGTCGTAGAAGATTTCGCTGCACGGGCCGCAGGGGCCGGTGTCGGCCATCATCCAGAAGTTGTCGCTCTTGTAGCGGCCGCCCTTGTTGTCGCCGATGCGGATCACGCGCTCGGGTGGCAGGCCAATTTCCTTGGTCCAGATGTCGTAGGCCTCGTCGTCCTCCTGGTACACCGTGGCCAGCAGGCGGTCGGCGGGCAGCTTGTAGACCTCGGTCAGCAGTTCCCAGGCCCACTTGAGCGACTCGCGCTTGAAGTAGTCGCCAAACGACCAGTTGCCCAGCATCTCGAAAAACGTGTGGTGGCGCGCGGTGTAGCCCACGTTTTCCAGGTCGTTGTGCTTGCCGCCCGCACGCAGACAGGCCTGCACGGACACCGCCCGGTTGTAGGGCCGCTTGTCGGTGCCCAGAAACACGTCCTTGAACTGCACCATGCCCGAGTTGGTGAACATCAGCGTGGGGTCGTTGCCGGGCACCAGCGGGCTCGATGCCACGACGGTGTGGCCCTTGGAGGCAAAAAAGTCCAAAAAGGTCTTGCGGATGTCGGCAACGGTGAAAGTGGGGGTCATGGGCTTTTTCTTCACGAACAGAGATGCTGCGGCAGGCCTGCGCTGCCAGGGATGGCCTGCATAACTCCCTGAGGTCTGTGATAGCGCGGTCTCGGGCGGTCCACTGCGTTGCTTTTCTTCCCAATAGCTGAGCTATTGGCAAGAAAAGACGCCTTGTGGCCCATCCCGATCCGCACTACCACCGACTCGCGAGGGTTATGCAGGCCATCCCTAGCGGCAGGCGAACAGGGGATTTTAGGGGGTTTCACGCACGCCCATCCCCACCCCTTCTGCCCAACCCCCACCCCGAAACACGGCGTCAACCCTGCCGGGAGGTCATTTCGAGTTTCACGATGCGGCCGTCCACGGGATGGTGGACGATCTCGACGCGGTTGCCGTCCTTGTCCCAGCCGTGCATCTTGTAGCAGTTGGCTTTGGTGGTGGCGAAACGCTCGATCGAGTAGCCGGCATCCACCAGCTTTTGCAGCATTTGCGCCTGCGTCAGCCGGGTGTCTTTCTGGGTCACGGTGCACGATGGCGAATCGGCAAAGGCCGATGTGCCAAGCAGCAGTGCAGCGGCTGCGGCGCAAAGGGTACGGGTCTTCATGATGATCTCCTGTTGGCATGCCGGATTGGCATGGAGGCCATTGTGAAAACGCCCCCTGAAGATCGCCTGAACACACCACGCCCTGACCCTGCGCTGCGCCCGCTGTTGCCGGGTGCTACGCTCTGTCCTTTACCCACCCACACGAGACAACCATGGACACCAAAGCCTCTCCCCTTGCCCAGCTCAACGACCCCAGCCTGCTCAAGACCGACGCACTGATCGATGGCCAGTGGGTGGCGGGCGCCAGCCGCTTTGCCGTGCACGACCCGGCCACGGGCGCCAAGCTCGCCGACGTGGCCAACCTGGGCCCGCAGGATGCC
>NZ_JBXAGC010000017.1:0-89321 GCF_058793725.1 Acidovorax sp. GW835-FHT14B10 | reverse complement strand
CTCTACTGATGTCGCTTGGGTATGGCTTTCTTTTCACCGGGCTATTGTCAGTCCCTGGAAGATCGTAAACACGTTCTAAGATAGGGCGCAGCAAACCGTTGCCAACGCCGTTCTCTTCCCGAATTTTCAACCAAGGACCCATGACATGGCTGACCTGAATGCCGCTTTCGAAGCCGCAGTGGCCCATTCCAAGAACCTCAGCGAGCGCCCCGACAACGTCACGCTGCTGAAGATCTATGCGCTGTACAAGCAGGCCACGGCGGGCGACAACACCGAAAAGAAGCCCGGCTTTTCCGACGTGGTGGCCCGCGCCAAGTGGGACGCATGGGAAAAGCTCAAGGGCACCGGTCTCGATGCCGCCAAGCAGCAGTACATCGACCTGATTGAGTCGCTGAGCTGAAGCGGTGTTTGCCCCCGAAAAAACGGCTTCAGGCCGTTTTTTCATGAGCGCCACAGGGTGGCGGCGGGCAGTGCTTCAGTCGCGCCAGGTCACGCTGTCGCCCACAGCAGCGCGCTGCGTGCGGAAAAGGTTCGCCGGATGCGCGGGGTCGGCCAGTCCGAACGAGATGCCGCAGACGATGCTGCGGTCTGGGTCAATGCCCAGCACCTCGCGCAGCACGCCGGGGTAGGCGGCCAGCGCGGCCTGCGCAATGGACGCCACGCCCAGGCCGTGGGCGGCCAGCAGAAAATTGCCCACATAGGCGCCGCAATCCACCGCACCATACAAACCCAGGGCCTCGTCGCTGCTGACGATGGCCACATGCGGGGCGCCAAACATGGTGAAGTTTTCGGCCGCCTGCCGGGCAGAGGCCTCGCGGTCACCCTTGGCGATGCCCAGGGCCTCGTAAAGACCCCAGCCGCATTGGCGCCGGCGCTCCTGGTAGACGCCCCGGTATTCGCGTGGCCAGGGCAGGTCGGGCGTGGGGGCCTGGGTGGCCACATGGGCCTGCAGGGCGCTGCGCAGGCGGGCCAGGGTGGCGCCGCTGGCGATGGTGAGCTGCCAGGGCTGCGCGTTGCACCACGAGGCCGTGCGCTGCGCGGTTGCCAGGATGCGTTCGATGGTGGCGCGCTCCAGCGCCTGCGGCAGGAAGGCGCGGCAGCTGTAGCGGGTGTGCAGCAGGGTGGACAGCGCTTCGTGGGCGGGCGTTGTTCCGGCAGGTGCTGCTGCGGGCAGCGGTGTGTTCGGTGTGGCCATCTCAGGCTTTCGGGGCCGCCGCTATGGCGGGGGTCTTCTTTTTGGCCGGTGCTGCCTTGCGTGCGCCGGGGCGGGGGGCGTTGAGCAGCGCATCGAGCTGCTCGCCGATCTCGGCTTCGATGCGCGCCTTGAAGGCGCCCAACAGGAAACCGAGCTCGGCCTTCATTTCAAACTGGATGGCATCCACCCGCAGCGTGCCGTTGATGCCGGCACGGCTGAAGTGCAGGGTGTCCTGCGTGTCGCCTTCTTCGTAGGTGCAGTCCATGTCAAACTTTTCTTCCGCCTTTTCGGCCCAGGCGCAACCGATTTTTCGGGCTTCCTCGAAGCCCAGGTGGTGTTCGCGGTGGATGTGGATGTCAGGCACCGGGGGTCTCCTTGTGGTGGGGTTGTAGTGCGCGCAGGCTCTGGTGGCGTTGCGCCGGGGGCTGCTGCGCCAGTTGTCTGACGGCATCATAAAACCGGGGCCACTGGCGGCCCTCGCGCTCGAACAGGGCTTCGAACGCGGGCACCAGCTCGTCGTAGGCGGCCTGGGCGGCAAAGCTGGCGTTGTTGGCTCGGGCCACCCAGCGGTCGTAACCTGCCAGCTGGGCGGTATTCAGGGCGGCGGGCCGTCCGTGCGGGGCCGCCAGCCAGCCGGTGCGCAGCGCAGCGTAGCCGGTGCGAAAGTCCTGCATTGCTTCTGTTTTCATGGCTGCCAGCGCTTTCTCCTCCAGCGCCAGAGCCTCTTTTTGTTCATAAATGGCCGCCAGCCGCGCCCTGGTGGCGCGCGTCAGGGCGCGGAAGGCGCTGCGCCGCCCGTTGCTTTCGGCAAAGGCCGCGCGGGCCTGCGGGCTGGCCTGCGTGGCCAGCCACTGCGCGCTGCCCAGCCGCTCCACCGCCGTGGCAAACGATTCGTTGAACAGCGTGTCGTCCGGCACATAGACCACCTGGTGCGCCAGTTCGTGGAACAGCAGGCGCACGAATTCGCCCTCGGGCCAGGCGATGAAGGTGGAGAGCAGCGGGTCGCCGCCGGCCCAGTTCATGTAACCCAGGGTGGAGTAGGCGGGCACGCCATACACCTCGACCTCCAGGCCTTGCTGCGCCAGCTGGGCGGCTTCGGCCTGGGCGTCGGCTTCGGTGAAATAACCGCGGTAGCCGATGCAGCCCGCGACCGGAAAGCACCAGCGGTGCAGCGTGAGTGCAAAGGGCGGCGCGGCCACCACGTTCCACACGGCATAGGGACGCTGGAGGTCGGCATAGCGGCGGTAGCTGGCGTTGTCGGGCAGGGCCAGTTCCGTCACCGCAAAGGCGCGGGCGCGCTGGGCCAGCTGCAGGCGTTCGCGCAGTGCGGGTGCAGTGTCGGTTCGCGCCACCCAGCGGTCGATGGGCTCGGCCGCCTGCATGATCTGCAGATGCCCCCGCACCGACTGCCAGTAGTAGCCCAGCGTGCCGCCCTGGCTGGCGCAGCCCGGCAGTGCCAGGAGCAGAAGGCTGGCCAGTGCGCAGCGTGGCAGAAACGAAAAGGGCATGCCGGCAAGGAGAGCGGGGGATGGCCCGCAGTGTAGACACAAGGCCGGCTGCCTGCGGTCTGCGGGGCCTGTCAGGAGCCTGGCGCGCGCCGTTTCTAGAATGCGCCATGACCTGTGCTGCCCCCGAACCTGCCACGCCCATGCCTGCGGGCCTGTTTGCCGACGAGGCCGGCTGCCCGCGCTGCAGCTGGTGCCAGGCCACACCGCTGTACCGCCACTACCACGACCATGAATGGGGATTCCCGGTGGTCGATGACCGGCGGCTGTTCGAAAAGCTCTGCCTGGAGGGCTTCCAGGCCGGCCTGAGCTGGCTCACCATCCTGAACAGGCGCGAGGGCTTCCGTGCGGCGTTCGCCCGGTTCGACGCTGAAGCCATTGCCGCATTCGATGCGCAGGACGTGGAGCGCCTGGTGCAGGACACCGCCATCGTGCGCCACCGCGGCAAGATCGAATCGACCATCCACAATGCCCGGCGGGCGCTGGAGCTGCGGCGCGAGTTTGGCTCGCTGGCGCATTATGTGTGGCGCTTCGAGCCGGCTGCCGCGGATCGCCCGCAGCGCATCACCCGCGAAGTGGCGCGCACCCTGGTCACCTCGCCCGCATCCGTGGCCCTGTCGAAAGACCTCAAGCAACGCGGCTGGAGCTTTGTGGGCCCCACCACCATGTACGCCTTCATGCAGGCCATGGGGCTGGTGAACGACCACCTGGAGGGGTGCCACGTCCGCGCCGCCGCACTGGATGCGCGGCAGGCTCTGGACATGCCGCGCGCCTGAAAACCGCGTGCGGCGGGGGCTGGCGGTTCAGGAGGCCGGCCGCGGGCGCAGCATCCACAGCGCCCCCAGTGCCGCCACCCCCAGCAGTGCCGTCAGCCACAGCGCTGCGGCGCCCAGGCCATCGAGCAGCATGCCAAAAAGCACCGGCGCAAAGGCCTGTGCCACGCGGGCGGGTACCATCATGAGGCCCTGGCGGGCGCCGTAGCCTGCGGGGCCGAACAGCACCAGCGGCAACGTGCCCTTGGCAATGGTCAGAATGCCGTTGCCCGCTCCGTGGAGCACGGTGAACAGCGCAGCCGCCGGCCCGCCCACCACCATCAGCAAGGCCGCGCCCACCGGGTGGGCCGCCGCCGCCAGCCGGGCCGATAGCAAGGGGTGCAGCCGGCGCAAGCAACCAAACTCCAGCAGGCGCGCAGCAACCTGGGCCGGTCCGACGAGCGCCGCCATGGCCACTGCGGCCTGCAGCGACGTGCCGCTGGCTTGCAGCAGGCGCGGCAGATGGGCCGCCATGGCCGTGCTGGTGAACCAGGTGACGGCGAAAACGAAGGACAGCAGCACGGTGGTGCGCAGGGCGTGGTCCGGGGTGGGCGATGCTGGCATGGCGGTGGTGGCGACGGGTGTGCTCACGGGTGGGGCCGGTGCCATTTCTGCGGATTCGGTGCGAGGCAGCCAGCCATTGAGCGGCAAGCCCACCAGCAGGTGCAAGGCGGCCCAGCCAACGCATGCGCCGCGCCAGCCCCAGTGCACTTCCATCCACGCCGACAGCGGCCAGCCGACGGTGCTGGCAAAGCCCGCAATCAGCGTGATGCCGGTGATGGCGCCGCGCGCGCCCTGGCCGTACAGGCGCACCAGCGTGGCAAACGCGGCTTCATACAACCCCGAGCCCATGGCCACGCCCATCAGCACCCAGGCGGCAAACAGTCCCACGGGACCCTGGGCCAGCGCCATGCCCGCGAGGCTGGCGGCAAACAGCAGGTTGGTGGCCACCAGTACCGGGCGGCCGCCATGCCGGTCAATCGCCCGGCCCGCCAAAGGGCCCAGCAAGGCCGACACGATGAGTGCCGCCGAGAACGCCGCGAATACGGTGGGCGTGGCCACACCCAGGTCACGCGCCATGGGCGCCGCCAGCATGGCCGGCAGGTAATAGGACGAGGCCCAGGCCAGGGTTTGCGCGCTGCCCAGGCGTGCCACGGTCCAGTGCCGGGACGATGGTCTCATGAGCGCCCGTGCGCCACGCCGCGCAGCCTGGGGGTGCCAAGGCTTGCCGGCGCTGCGGCTGGCGCGTCAGGCGCGCTGGCCTTTGGCATCGATGACCACTTCGCCGTCTTCCTTGGTGAAGGCGCCCTGCTGTGGCTGGGGCAGGATGTCCAGCACAGCCTCCGATGGGCGGCACAGGCGTGTGCCCTGCGGCGTGACCACGATGGGGCGGTTGAGGAGGATGGGGTGGGCCAGCATGGCATCAATGAGCTGGTCGTCCGTTACGCCGGGGGCGCCCAGGTTCAGTTCAGTGAACAGCGTTTCCTTGGACCGCACTGCGTTGATCACCGGCTGGCCGGTGGCCGCAATCAGGGATACCAGGGTTTCGCGGCTGGGCGGTGTCTTGAGGTATTCAATGACCTCTGGCTCCACACCGCTGTTGCGGATCATGGCCAGGGTGTTGCGGGAGGTGCCGCATTTCGGGTTGTGATAGATGGTGACGGTGGACATGGGTGGGAAGTGTCTCAGGACGCCATGGCCGTTGCAATGGGCAGGGTTAGGCGGGCCAGCCAGGCAGTTGCCGCAGCGCGTGCAGCAGGGTGCTGCCTGCGTGGTCCAGGGTGGTGTCGTTGTGCACCTGCACGGCGGCGGCATGGGGCGTGGGCTGGAAGGCCACCGCCCGCCGGACCCGCGCTTCGATCTGCTCGGCGCTTTCGCGGCCACGGGCGGTCAGGCGCTGGCGCAGCATGTCGGGGCTGGCGGTGATGTGCACGGCGACCAGCTGCGGGTAGTGCTGCAGCGCCTGGGGCAGGTAGGCGCGTGAGCCGTTGACCAGCACCCACGTGTGCCTGGCCAGTGGTGCGAGCTCTGCGTGCCGCACCCCATAGTGCAGGCCGTTGGCCTCCCAGTGCAGGGCAAAGGTCTGGGTGTCGCGCAGCTGCCTGAAGGTGCTTTCATCCACACTTTCGTGTGCTTCGCCGCCGGCGGGCGCGGAGCGGCTGATGGTGCGCCGCGCCCAGTGCACGCGGCTGGATTCGGGCAGGTGCTGGCGCAGCCAGTCGAACAGCGAATCCTTGCCCGCGCCCGAGGGTCCCATGCAATAGACCAGCCGCCCGGTCATGCCCCCATCTCCAGGTGGTCCAGCAGCACGAAATCGGCGCCCGGGGTGGGTTCGGCGAACAGGGCCAGGCTGTTGAAGCTCAGGGGGGGCAGATCGGCAAAGAACTGTTCCGCCGCATCCTGCACCAGGGCCTGGGTGCTGGCGGCCACGGTGTCGAGCGGGCCGGTCAGCGACAGGTGAAAGCGAAACTCTTCCAGCACGAACGGATAGCCCCAGCGCAGCAGCAGCGCTTCCTGCCGGGGCGTCAGTCCGCCCGCCCGTCGGCGTGCCAGCTCGACGGGCGACAAGGGCGCCGCCAGCGGCTGCAGCTGCGTCACGCAGGCGGCGGCGGCTTCGTGGAGGGCGGCTTGCGTGGCGGGCGCTGCCATCGGCACCAGCGCCAGAAAATCGTCGAGGCGTTCGACCTGCAGGGGCGGCAGGGTGAAGGGCTGCAGGTGGCGGGCTACGGCTTGTGTGGCCTGGTGCAGCGTCAACCAGTCCACGCCGGGCGCCAGCATGAAGGGCGCTTTCAGCGTGGCGTGCCAGCCGTAACGCCGGGGCGCTGCCGTCAGGCGGTACAGGTCTTCCTGGGCTACGCCCACGATGTCCAGCTGGGGCAGGGGTTGCAGCTGCGCAGCGCAGCGGCCCAGCCAGTGGCTGCCGGCCAGCCAGCCCAGGGTGCCGGGGGCCGGGGCGAAATACACCGCGTAGCGGTGCGCGGGGGCGGTTTCAGTGCTCATGGTGTGCAATGGTCAGTTTGACGCGGTCTCCCGCGAACCAGGCGCGGGCCCATTCGATGGGGACGCCGGCGGGGTCCACATTCAGGCTCTCCACCTGCAGCACGGGGCGGCTGGCGGGCTGGCGCAGTGCGGTGGCCACCTGCGTCTCCGGCAGATCGGCGGTGATGCGGCTTTCGCGGCGGGTGTAGTCGGCCACGCCATGGGCGGCGAAGCCTGCCGTGATGGAGCCGGTCTCCCGCACCACGGCGGCCAGCCCTTCGAAGCGGGGCAGGGGGAAATAACGCTCGCTCACATGCAGCGGCTGGCCTTCGGCGTTGCCCATCACGCGCAGCACCAGCACCTTGCTGCGCACCGGCACCTGCAGGGCCCTGGCCAGTGCCGCCGTGGCAGGCACCACCTGTTCGTGCAGCACCTCCAGGCTGCCGCGCAGGCCGGCCTGCGCCAGGCCTTGTTGGTGCCGCGTGCGCTTGCCCAGCACCAGGTCCACCGCAAAGTCTTCCACGTAAGTGCCGCTGCCTTGCGTGATGCGCACCAGGCCCTGGTGGCACAGGCTGGCCAGCGAGCGGCGGATGGTGTGGCGGTTCACGCCGAACTGTTCGGCGAGCGCGTGCTCCGAGGGCAGGCGCTGGCCTGGTGGGTAAATGCCGTTGCCGATGGCCTCGGCCAGTTCGGCGGCGATGCGTGTCCAGAAGCTGTCGCGGGCCGGGCGTGGTGTCGGGGTCGATGAAACCGTGGAGGAGGTGCTGGCTGTCATGAAAACTACATGAGCGCTCTTTAAGCTGGCGCGAGTTGTTCAATTTGTCTATACAACTTTCAGGGTATCACTTTCATGTTTCAAGCCTTTGACAACCCCGGCGCTGGCAGGCCGCCCGAGCGGGCGCAATGGATGGCCTTGCTGGCCCGTGCGCCGGTCGAGCTGCTGGAGCCCGTGTTGCGCGAACACGTGGGCCGACCCGCACGCTGGCTGCGTGCCCCCGAAACCGGGCTGATGATGGTGCAGGGCCGCGCCGGTGGCACGGGCGAGCGCTTCAACCTGGGAGAGATCACGGTCACCCGCTGCGCATTGCGCGTGGAGGCAGGCGGTGGTGAAGCCACCGTGGGCGTGGCCTATGTGCTGGGGCGTTCGCAGCGCCAGGTGCATCTGGCCGCGCTGGCCGATGCCTTGCTGCAGGACCCCGCACAGCAGTCGGCGCTGGACGCCGCCCTGCTGGCACCGGTGCGCAGGCATCTGGTGGAGCTGCAGGCGCGCCGAAGGGCGCGTGCCGCCAGCACCAAGGTCGATTTCTTCACGGTGGCCCGCGAAAGCGCAGGCGATGGCGAGGAGGACACGGAATGAGCGAGCACGCGTTGTCCGCGCTGGGCGCGGGATTCTCCAGCGAAGCCCTGGGCAGCCAGGCCGTGTTCCGTGCCGTCTTGCAGGCGCTGTCGCAACCGGGCCAGCCGGTGCCCCTGGACCACGATGCCGAGTTGCCTGCGGCAGGCCATGGCGCTTCGGCCGCCGCCTTGCTGGCCCTGCTCGACAGCGATTGCACGCTGTGGCTGTCGCCCCGCCTGGCGGCCAGCAATGCGGGCCTGTGGCTGCGCTTTCACACCGGTTGCCAGCTGGTGGCGAGGCCAGAGCTGGCCCGCTTCGCCTGGGTCGCACAGGGCGATGCCCTGCCACCCCTGCCCACCTTTGCGCAGGGCAGCGACGCCTACCCCGAGCAATCGGCCACCTGCTTCATCGATGTGGAGGCCCTGACCGTCGGCAAACCGGCAGAGGGCATGTGGTGCCTGAGCGGCCCGGGCATCCGGGGCGTGCAGCAGCTGCGGGTGGGGGGCCTTCCGGCCGACTTGGAACGCCAGTGGGCCGACAACCATGCCGCCTTTCCGCGCGGCGTGGATGTGCTGCTGGCCACGACGCACCAGCTTGCGGGCCTGCCCCGCACCACCCGCATCGCGTCCGCCGTGGAGGCCCGAGCATGTACGTAGCCGTCAAGGGCGGAGAAGCCGCCATCCTCAACAGCTATCGCCTGCTGGCCGAGCAGCGCCGGGGCGACCCCGCACAGCCTGAACTGTCGGTGGCCCAGATCCGCCAGCAGCTCAAGCTGGCCGTGGACCGCGTGATGACCGAAGGGTCGGTGTACGACCCCGAGCTGGCGGCACTGGCCATCAAGCAGGCGTCGGGCGATCTGGTCGAGGCCATCTTCCTGCTGCGGGCCTACCGCGCGACGCTGCCACGCCTGGGCACCACCTGTCCGCTGGACACCGCCGCCATGGCGCTCGACCGCCGCATTTCCGCCACCTTCAAGGACCTGCCGGGCGGGCAAGTGCTGGGCCCGACCTATGACTACACCCAGCGGCTGCTGGATTTCACGCTGCTGGCACAGGGCGCGGCGATGGATGGTCCGGCCAGCGGTGCGCCGGTGGTGCCAGAGCCTGCGGCCAGCCCGCGCGTGGTGGACCTGCTGAACCAGGAGGGTCTCATGGAAACCCGGCCCGCCCCGCCGGGGGATCCGATGCCCAGCGACCTGACGCGCGAGCCCCTGCGTTTCCCGGCCGACCGCGCCACGCGGCTGCAGAACCTGGCGCGCGGTGACGAAGGCTTTTTGCTGGCCATGGCGTATTCCACCCAGCGCGGCTATGCGCACTCGCATCCTTTCGTGGGCGAGGTGCGCCTGGGTTCGGTGGCGGTGGAGATCGAACCCGAGGAGCTGGGCTTTGCGATCTCCCTGGGCGATATCGAAATCACCGAGTGCGAAATGGTGAATCAGTTCGCCGGCAGCAAGACCAGCCCGCCGCAGTTCACGCGGGGCTACGGGCTGGCGTTTGGCCACAGCGAACGCAAGGCCATGGCCATGAGCCTGGTGGACCGCGCGCTGCGGGCCGACGAGCTGGGCGAGGCCATCAATTCGCCCGCGCAGATGCAGGAATTCGTGCTCTCGCACAGCGACAGCCTGGAGGCCTCGGGCTTCGTGCAGCACCTGAAGCTGCCGCACTACGTGGATTTCCAGGCAGAGCTGGAGCTGGTGCGCAAGATGCGCGCCGCCGCCAGCGGGGCCGTTGCCGATTCCCTGCAAGGAGACGATGCATGAATGCACCCCATCACCCCGACTGTATGCCCGCCGTGATGGGACTGCCCGCCGAGGCGGCCCAGGCCCACGGACACTTCAACTTCGCCTACCTGGACGAGCGCACCAAGCGCATGATCCGCCGCGCCATCCTCAAGGCCGTGGCCATTCCCGGCTACCAGGTGCCCTTCGGATCGCGCGAGATGCCGCTGCCCTATGGCTGGGGCACCGGCGGCATCCAGGTGACGGCGGCCATCATCGGGCCGCAGGATCGCCTCAAGGTCATCGACCAGGGCTCGGACGACACGGTCAACGCCGTGAACATCCGCCGGTTCTTCGAACGCACCACGGGGGTGGCCACCACCACGCGCACCGTCGAGGCCACGCTGATCCAGACGCGCCACCGCATTCCGGAGACTCCGCTGACCGAAGGCCAGGTGCTCGTCTACCAGGTGCCCGTGCCCGAGCCCATGCAGCGGCTGGAACCGCGCGAAACCGAGACCCGTACCCTGCATGGCCTGGCCGAATACGGCCTGATGCACGTGAAGCTCTACGAGGACATCGCGCGCCACGGGCACATCGCGACCACCTACGACTACCCGGTGCTGGTGAATGGCCGCTACGTGATGTCGCCCTCGCCGATCCCGAAGTTCGACAACCCCAAGCTGCACATGAGCCCGGCCCTGCAGCTGTTCGGGGCCGGCCGCGAAAAGCGCATCTACGCCGTGCCACCCTATACGCGGGTGGAAAGCCTGGGCTTTGACGACCACCCCTTCGAGGTGCAGCGCTGGGATGCGGCCTGCGCGCTGTGCGGTGCGACCGACAGCTTTCTGGACGAGGTGATCACCGACGATCGGGGCACCCGCATGCATGTGTGCTCGGACTCCGACTATTGCCAGGAGCGCCAGGCACGGCAAGCCGATTCCGCGCAGGCACAAGGCGGTGCAGCATGAGCAGCGTGCACCTTCGTGAAGCCCAGCGTGCAGACCTGGACAACGTGCTGGCCCTGTATGCCGCCATTGAAGACAGCCCCGCTGACGTGCTGACCCTGGAAGAAGCCCAGGCCGTATGGGCCCAGTTTGCCCGCTACCCCAGCTACCGGCTGTGGGTGGCCTGCGACACAGCGGCGCACGGCGCGGTGGTGGGCACGTATGCGCTGCTCATCATGCACAACCTGGCGCACCGGGGGGCGTCCTCGGCCATCGTCGAAGACGTGGTGGTGGCACAGGACCAGCAGGGCCGTGGCATTGGCCGCCAGATGATGGCCCACGCCATGCAGCAGGCGCGCGATGCGGGCTGCTACAAGCTCGCGCTCTCGTCCAACGCCCGCCGCGCGGGCGCCCATGCGTTTTATGAATCCCTGGGCTTTGCGCAGCACGGCCTGAGCTTTGTTGTCGAGACCCTCACATGAACCACCCAGAACCTGCTGCGCCGCTGCTGAGCGTGCGCAATGTCAGCAAGCGCTATGGCGACCGTGTGGCGCTGCAGGGCGCGTCCTTTGACCTGTGGCCTGGCGAGGTGCTCGCCGTGGTCGGCGAGTCCGGCTCCGGCAAGTCCACGCTGCTCAACGCCATTGCGGCACGCAGCGCCCCGGACGAAGGCACGGTGCAGTTCCGCCAGCGCAGTGGCGCGCTGCAGGACATCTATGCCATGACCGAAGCCCAGCAGCGCCTGCTGGCCCGCACCGATTGGGGCTTCGTGCACCAGAACGCAGCGGACGGCCTGCGCATGGATGTATCGGCCGGCGCCAACGTGGGCGAACGCCTGATGGGTCTGGGCGAGCGCCACTATGGCTGCCTGCGCAGCACCGCTGCCGACTGGCTGCAGCGCGTGGAGATTGATCCGGCGCGCATCGACGACGCGCCTCGCACCTTCTCGGGAGGCATGCGCCAGCGCCTGCAGATTGCCCGCAACCTGGTCACGCAGCCCCGCCTGGTGTTCATGGACGAGCCCACCTCGGGCCTGGATGTGTCGGTGCAGGCGCGCCTGCTGGACATGTTGCGCCAGCTCACCCGGCAGATGCAGCTGGCCGCCATCATCGTCACGCACGACCTGGCGGTGGCGCGGCTGCTGGCCCACCGCATGGTGGTGATGCAGCGCGGCCGCGTGGTCGAGTCGGGCCTCACCGACCAGGTGCTCGACGACCCGCAGCATCCCTATACCCAGCTTCTCGTTTCTTCGGTATTGCAGCCATGAACCCTCCCATTCTCCAGATGAAAGGGGTGGCCAAGCGCTTCACCCTGCACCACCGGAACGGCATTGAACTGTCCGTGCTGTGCCATGTGAACCTGGCCGTCAGCCCGGGCGAGTGCGTGGTGCTCGACGGCCCCTCGGGCATGGGCAAGAGCACGCTGCTCAAGATGATCTACGCGAACTACCGCGCCAATGCCGGCAGCATCACGGTGCAGCCGCCCGGCGGCGCGGCGGTGGATGTCACCCAGGCCACGCCCCGCGCGCTGGTGCAGCTGCGCCGCGACACCATGGGGTATGTCAGCCAGTTCCTGCGCGTGATTCCCCGGGTGTCGGCGCTGGACGTGGTGGCCGAACCGTTGGCCGAGGATGCCCACGATGACATTGCCGCGCTGGAGGCGGCGCGCGACCAGGCACGCCAGTGGCTGGAGCGCCTGCGCATTCCCGAGCGCCTGTGGCACCTGCCGCCCGCCACCTTTTCGGGCGGCGAGCAGCAGCGCATCAACATCGCGCGCAACATGATCAAGCCCAAGCCGCTGCTGCTGCTCGATGAGCCCACGGCATCGCTGGACGCGGCCAACACCGAAACCGTGATTGCCCTGATTGGCGAGGCGGTGGCGCGCGGAGCCGCCTTGGTGGGCATCTTCCACGACGCCCATGTGGGTGCCGCCGTGGCCACGCGCCGCGTGAATGTGGGCGATTTCCGGGGGACGGCGGCATGAGCGCCATGGTCTTCAAGAACGCCCGTCTGGTGCTGCCGGGCGAGGTGGTGCACGGCGCTTTGCGGGCAGATGCTGGGCGCATCGCGTCGATGGACACCGGAGCCACCTCGGCATTGGAAGGTCTTGACCTGGGTGGCGACTACCTGATGCCGGGCCTGGTGGAGGTGCACACCGACAACTTCGAGCGCCACCTCATGCCCCGGCCCAAGGTGCAATGGGCCGAGATGCCCGCGCTGCTCGCGCACGACGCCGAGATCGCCGCCGCCGGCATCACCACGGTGCTGGATGCCCTGGGGGTGGGCGAGGCGGATGCGGACAGTCTGCGCGGCAGCGCCTGGAACCGCGTGCTCGACACCATCGACACCTGCACCGAGCGCAATCTGCTGCGGGCCGACCACCACCTGCATGTGCGCTGCGAACTGCCCGCACCCAACACCATCGCGCTGTTCGAGCCCTTCCACGGGCACCCACGCCTGTCGCTGATCTCGCTGATGGACCATACGCCCGGCCAGCGCCAGTGGGAAGACATCGAACAGGCGCGCACCTACTACACCGGCAAGAAGGGCTGGAGCGCCGAGAAGTTCGAGCGCCAGGTAGAGCATGCCGCTGCGCTGCAGGCGCAATATGCCGAGCCGCACCGCGCCTACTTCGTGGATTACTGCCGCACGCACGGCATCTCGCTGGCAAGCCACGACGACACCACGGTGGCGCATGTGGCGCAGGCCCATGCCGAGGGGGCTGCAATGTCGGAGTTCCCGACCACGCTGGCAGCTGCACGCGCTGCGCATGAGCGTGGCCTGCTCACCGTCATGGGCGGCCCCAACGTGGTGCGCGGTGGCTCGCACTCGGGCAATGTGGCGGCGGCCGATCTGGCGTGCCAGGGGCTGCTGGACATTCTTTCGTCCGACTACGTGCCCGGCAGCCTGCTGAGTGCGGTGATGCGCCTGGTGCACGACGGCATCCTTCCCCTGCCGCAGGCCGTGGCCACCGTCACGCGCAACCCGGCCCGCTCGGCCGGCATGGCCGACCGGGGCGAACTGGCGCCGGGGCTGCGCGCGGACCTGGTCCAGGTGCACATGGCCGAACTGTCGGATGGATCGCTGCAGGCCGTGGTGCGCGGGGTGTGGCGCGAGGGCATCCGGGTGCTCTGAGGCTCTTTTCTGACACCCAAATTTCTTGCAACTGTCAAAACCATGTCACGAGGCAACCGCACACTGGGTTGTCTATACGACTTGAGGGCCATGTGATGTCTATAGCGCTTCGCATACAGCAACTGAACAAGCATTTTGCCAATGGCAAGCACGCCTTGCGCGACATCCATCTGACCGTGCAGCGTGGCGAGATGGTGGCCCTGATCGGTGCATCCGGTTCTGGCAAATCGACCCTGCTGCGCCACGTGGCCGGGCTGGTGGTGGCCGATGGCGCCAGCGATTCACTGATCGAGGTCGACGGCCGCTGCGTGCAGCAGGGTGGTCGCATCCACCGCGACATTCGCCAGGTGCGGGCGCAGGTGGGTTTCGTGTTCCAGCAGTTCAACCTGGTGGACCGTTTGCCGGTGCTGATGAATGTGCTGGTGGGCCTGTTGCACCGCACGCCGCGCTGGCGCGGCTGGCTGCGGCTGTTCAGGCCGCACGAACGCGCGTTGGCGCTGGAGGCGCTGGCCCGTGTCGGCATTGCCGACTGCCACGCCCAGCGCGCCTCCACCCTGTCGGGCGGGCAGCAGCAGCGGGCCGCCATTGCCCGCACCCTGGTGCAGGGCGCCAAGGTGGTGCTGGCCGACGAGCCCATCGCCTCGCTAGACCCCGAGTCTTCGCGCAAGGTCATGGACATCCTGGCGCGCATCAACCGCGAAGACGGCAGCACGGTCATCGTGTCGCTGCACCAGGTGGATGTGGCCATCAAATACTGCCCCCGCGTGGTGGCACTGCACCAGGGCCGCGTGGTGTACGACGGCCCGTCCGCTGCCCTCACCCCCGGGCTGCTGCGTGAGCTCTATGGCGTGCAGGCCGACGAGATCCTGGCGGGTGCGAACCCTTTGCCTTCGGTTGCCGCGCCTGCCGTTTCGCCGGTTGCCGGCTGGATGCCACCCCTGGCCCAGGCGGCCTGATCCCTTTCCTTCGCTCTTTCCATTCACGGGAGTTTTCATGATCAAGAAACTGTGCGCAGCCATGGCCCTGGGCCTGGGCATGACGGGGGCCTTTGCCCAGGACATCAACTTCGGCATCATCTCCACCGAGGCCACGCAGAACCTCAAGGCCGACTGGCAGCCCCTGCTGGACGACATGGCCCAGCAGACCGGCTTCAAGATCAAGGCGTTCTTTGCGCCCGACTATGCCGGCATCATCGAAGGCATGCGTTTCAACAAGGTGCAGGTGGCCTGGCTGGGCAACAAGTCGGCCATGGAAGCCGTGGACCGCGCCAACGGCGAAGTGTTTGCCCAAATGGTCAACGCCGATGGCACGCAGGGCTACTACTCGCACCTCATCGTGCACAAGGACAGCCCCCTGGCCACGCTGGATGACGTGCTCAAGAACAGCAAGTCGCTGAGCTTCGGCAACGGTGATCCCAACTCCACCTCGGGCTTCCTGGTGCCGGGCTACTACGCCTTCGCACGGAACAAGGTCGACGTGAAGACGCATTTCAAGATCGTGCGCAGCGCCAACCATGAGACCAATGCCCTGGCCGTGGCCAACAAGCAGGTTGATGTGGCCACCAACAACAGCGAAAACCTCGGCAAGATCCAGGAACGGCAGCCCGAGAAGTTCAAGGACATCAAGATCGTCTGGACCTCGCCCCTCATCGCGCTCGATCCCCTCGTGATGCACAAGGACATGCCCGAGGCCACCAAGACGAAGATCAAGAACTTCTTCTACAACTACGCCAAGACCGCCCCCCGCGAGAAGGAGGTCGTGATGAAGATCTCCAAGCTGTCGGGCTTCAAGCCGTCGAGCAATGCGCAACTCACCCCGATCCGCCAGCTCGACCTGTTCGGCAAGCGCAACAAGATCGAAGCCGACAGCACACTGGCCGAGACCGAGAAGAAGACCCGCCTGGCCGAGATCGACCAGCAGCTGGCGTCCCTGAAGTAAAGCGTTCCACTCTTGTGCCGGCGGTGGGCTGACAACAGCAGTTGTTGCCCACCGCCCCGGTGATTTCAGGTATATCCATGTCTTCTGCCCTGACCCCTTCGCTCACCCACCTGGCCCAGGCCACCGCGCCCAAGCGCAGCCTGGGCTGGTACCTGTCCTGGGGCATTTTTCTGGTGCTGCTGGCCGCTTCATGGAAGGGCGCCGACATGCGCCCTCTGGACCTGTTGCAGGACTCGGGCAACATGGCACGGTATGCGGCAGAGTTCTTTCCACCCAACTTTGCGCAGTGGCAGCTGTATGTGCAGGAGATGCTCGTCACCTTGCAGATCGCGCTGTGGGGCACGGCCCTGGCAGTGCTGACCGCCGTGCCTCTGGCGTTGCTGGCCTCGTCCAACATCGTGCCGTGGTGGGTGTACCAGCCGATGCGCCGCGTGCTCGATACCTTCCGCGCCATCAACGAAATGGTCTTTGCCATGCTGTTCGTGGTGGCCGTGGGCCTGGGGCCTTTCGCGGGCGTGCTGGCGCTGTGGATCCATACCTCGGGCACGCTGGCCAAGCTGTTTTCCGAGGCGGTGGAGGCCATCGACCCCCAGCCCGTGGAAGGCATCCGCTCGACCGGGGCGAGTGCCTTGCATGAAATCATCTATGGCGTGATTCCGCAGGTGATGCCACTGTGGATTTCCTTCACGCTCTACCGCTTCGAGGCCAACGTGCGTTCCGCGTCGGTGGTGGGCATGGTGGGCGCCGGGGGTATTGGCGTGGTGCTGTGGGAAATCATCCGTGGCTTTCAATATGCCGAAACCTGTGCGGTGATGCTCATCATTGTGGTGACCGTGAGTGCCATCGACCTGGTGTCTGCGCGCGTTCGCAAGGCCCTGGTGTAACGCCACCACTGGAGCCCCCATGGCTTTGACCCTGATCGATATTTCGCAGGTGCTGGTGACCCGCGGCAAGGAGCAGTATGGCCGCGAAGCCGTCAGCCAGCTCGAGCACGCGTTGCAGTGCGCCCACCTGGCCGAACTGGCCGGTGAAACGCCGGAAACCGTGGCCGCGGCGCTGCTGCATGACATTGGACACCTGTTGGCGCCAGGCGGTGGGGCGGCAGACCGTGCGGGCCACGATGATCTGCACCAGTATGTGGCGCTGCCTTTCCTGCGGGCCCTGCTGCCACGCGCCGTGCTGGAGCCCGTGCGGCTGCATGTCGATGCCAAGCGCTACCTGTGCACCATGGAACAAGGGTACTGGGAAGCACTGTCGCCTGCTTCCCGGCAAAGCCTGGAGCTGCAAGGGGGTGCGTATTCGGTGGACGAGGCCGTGCAATTTGCCTCCCAGCCATTCGCCAGCGAAGCCATCCGGCTGCGCCGCTACGACGATGCCGCCAAGGTGCCCGGCCGTGCGACGCCCGCGTTCGGGTATTTCATGGGTGCGCTGGCAACGGTCACCGCGCGGCATGCGCTGGCCAGTCAGGTGCCTGGCGCCGCATCCGCCTGACGAAGCCGTCGCTCAGGGCGGCAGCGCGCTTCGCGCTTCGCTCGGCGTGGGCCGATGGCGTCGGCCCGCCATGGGCCATGCATCGGGGCCTGCCGTATCCGAACGGCGAGGCTCCGACGCGCGCATCGGCGTCCTGGAGGGGCCTGGCGTGGAGGAAATCCAAGGCAAAAACATCGCACCCCTGCTGCCGCCCTGGCGCGTGATCGGCCCGTGTCGGCGGCCGGCGAGCGCCGCCGCCCAGGCAGGGTGTTGACGTGCCGGCCGTCCGCTTCAAGAATGCACAACCATGAAACACTTGCTGCGCATCCTGGAGGGGCGGCTGGAGGCGCTGCCGGTCCGCATGGCGGTTCAGTTGCCGGCGGGGCAGCGGCTGGGGGCACGCAACGCGGCCGTCACGCTCCGGTTTCGGGACCGCATGGCGCTGGTGGCGTTGGCCACGGGCGAGATCGGGAACGTCGGCGCAGCGATTGTCGAGGGCAAGGTGGCGCTGGAAGGCAGCATGCGCGAATTGATGGCCGCTGCCGCCGGGTTGCTGGCAACCAGCCCGGTGCAAGACCCGCACCAGCACTGGTGGCACCGTGTGCTGGCGCGCGCAAGATCGATGGCGGCGCACACGCTCCAGCACGATGCCCGCCATGTGCGGTTCCACTATGACCTGTCGGATGATTTCTATGCCCTGTGGCTGGACCCGCGCAGGGTGTATTCGTGTGCCTATTTTTGCGACCCCGGCATGACGCTGGCGCGCGCGCAGGAGGCCAAGCTGGATCTGATCTGCCGCAAGCTGCGCCTGCAGCCGGGTGAGCGCTTTCTGGACATTGGCGCTGGCTGGGGGGCGTTGCTGCTGTGGGCGGCGGAGCACTATGGCGTGGACGCGACCGGCATCACCCTGTCGCGCAACCAGCATGCGCATGTGCAGCAGCTCATCACGGCGCGCGGGCTCCAGGGGCGCGTGCGCATGCAACTGTGCGACTACCGTGAGCTGCAGGCCGGGCAGCCTTTTGACAAGGTGGCCTCTGTCGGCATGTTCGAGCATGTCGGGCGTGCGAAGATGAACGCCTACTTTGTCGCCGTGCGCAACCTCCTGCGTCCGGGAGGCTTGCTGCTCAACCACGGCATCACCGCCGGCGGTGTGGACAACGTCCAGCTGGGCGCCGGCATGGGCGATTTCATCGAGCAGTACATTTTCCCGGGCGGCGAGCTGCTCCACGCCAGCGCCGTGCTGCACGACCTGGCGCAGGCCGGACTGGAGATGGTGGACACCGAGAATCTGCGGCCCCATTACGCCCGCACGCTGTGGGCCTGGTCCGATGCGCTGGAAGCCGTGCTGGAGCCCGCCCGCCAGGTGCTGCAGCAGCAGGCCACCGCCGGGCAAGCGGACAAGACGCTGCGCGCCTATCGCCTGTATCTGGCGGGCAGCGCGCTGGGGTTTGAGCGCGGCTGGATGGCATTGCACCAGATACTGGCAGTGCGCCCCGATGGCGACATGGGCTCTGGCACGATGACCGGCGCACAATCGGCGTATCCGTTCACGCGCGCTTACATGTACACCAAGGACTCCACTGCATGCTCTATAAATTCAAGTCCCGATCAGCCCCCGATCTGATCATGCTCGAACCCCACGGGCGCCAGATCCTTCAGATCATTGGCAAGGCCCCAGGCACCAGCGGCATCATCACGGCCGCACAGATCCCTGGTGCCCTGGCTGCGCTGGAAGCTGCCGTTGCCGCCGACGAAGCCCTTGCCGCCGCTGCACAGGAACAGGTCGACGAGGATGGCGTGGAGCGCCCGGACACCGTGCGCCTTCGCCAGCGTGCGGCGCCGTTTCTCGAAATGCTGCGCCGCTCGGTCGCCGAGGAGCACGACGTGGTGTGGGGCGCCTGACGCGGTGCTCGCAAGGGGCCTCTCCGCGTGAAAGTCAGTCGACCTTTGCGCCAGAGGCTTTCACCACGCCCGCCCATTTGCGGTGCTCATTGTCGATATGCCGGGCAAACTCGGTGGGCGTGTTGCCTCCGGGAATAGCCCCTTGTGCCATCAACCGCTCTTTCATGCCCGGTGATGCCAGGGCCTTGGCGACTTCCTGCTGGACCCGGTTGACGATGTCGGGCGGCGTGCCTGCCGGCGCCAGCAGCCCAAACCACGAACTGGCTTCATAGCCCTTGAGCGCCGGGCCGCCGGCCTGCTCCACCGTGGGTACATCGGGGAGGGCCGCGGAGCGCTGGCTGCTGGTCACCGCCAGCGCGACCAGCTTGCCGGCCTTGATCTGCGCCATCGACGAGGGCAGGTTGTCAAACATGACATCGGCATTGCCGGCCACCATGTCCATCAGTGCCGGCCCCGAGCCGCGGTACGGCAGGTGCAGCATGTAGGTGCCCGTCATGCTCTTGAAGAGCTCGCCAGCCAGATGGATGGAGGTACCGTTGCCGCTCGACGCCATGTTCATCTTTCCCGGGCTGGCCTTGGCCGCCCGGATGAAGTCCTGCACATTGTTCACCCCCAGGGCCTTGGCCTTGTCGGTGTTCATCACCATCACGTTGGGCACGGCGGCCACCAGCGTCACCGGTACAAAATCCTTGATGGGATCGTAAGGCAGCTTGGCGTAGAGCGCGCGGTTGATGCCGTGTGTACCGACGGTGCCCATTAGCAGCGTGTAGCCGTCTGCCGGGGACTTGGCCACGATCTCCGCGCCGACGTTGCCGCCCGCGCCTGCCCGGTTGTCCACGATGAACTGCTGGCCGAACGCACGGCTCAGGTCCGGTACCAGCGCGCGCGCCAGGATGTCCGTGGTGCCGCCCGGCGCGAAGGGTACGACGATGCGCACCGGCTTGGTGGGCCAGGTGCCCTGGGCATGGGCGGCCGGCAGCGCAGCCAGGGCGCAACCCAGGGAGAGCGCCACCATGGCGGCAAGGTTTTGCCGGCGGGGCAGGTGGTTGAACAAAGCCATGAACTTCCTTTCAGTTGGAGACGCTTGGGTTCTACGCGTCCCGGGCGTAGCCGTGCAGGTGGATAACCCCAACCATGCGGCGCGTGCAGCCGTGTACGCGCCAGAAAAAAGCCGCCTCGCCCCAAGGGGCAGGCGGCTGGCCAGGTCCGTGCTGAAAGCGGGACAGGGTTAGTCGGCGTAGGTGCCGGCGGCCTTGATGACGGCGCCCCACTTGTCGATTTCGGCCTGCACGAATTTCTTGTGCTCGGCCGGTTCGATGCGCTTGTCGGTCACCACCACGGCGCCCAGGCCTTCCTGCTTCTTGATGAAGTCGGGGTCCTTCAAGGCCAGTTTCAGGGCGTCGTTGATTTTGGTCACAACGGCGGCTGGCGTGCCCTTGGGCGCGTACAGGCCGTGCCAGATGGTCACTTCAAAATTCTTCAACCCCGATTCAGCCAGCGTGGGCAGGTCCTTGAGTGCCGGTGTCTTCAGGCGTTTGGCGGTGGTCACGGCAAAGGCCTTGACCTTCTTGCCTTCGATCTGCGACGTGGTGTTGGTGGTCTGGTCGCACAGCAGGTCGATCTGACCGCCGATCAGGTCGGTGATGGCCGGCGCCGTGCCCTTGTAGGGCACCGTGGTCATTTCGACATGCATGGCGTTCTGGAACATCAGGCCGCACAGGTGGGAGGCCGCGCCCAGACCCGCGTTGCCCAGATTGATCTTGCCCTTGTTCTGGTCAATCCAGGCTGTGAGCTCCTTCATGTTGTTCGCCGGGATGTTGGGCCGGGCGATCAGCGTCATGGGCACATCATTGACCATGCCCAGGTACTCGAAATCGTTGGGCACACTGAACGACAGCTTGCGGTACAGCGCAGGCATGGTGGACATGCCAATGTGGTTGAGCAGCAGCGTGTAGCCATCGGGGGTGGCACGGGCCACGCGGGCTGAGCCGATCGAGCTGCCGGCGCCGGCCGTGTTGTCCACGACCACGTTGGCGCCCAGCGGCTTGCGCAGGGCTTCTGCGAGGTCACGTGCGACGCGGTCTGTGGGGCCGCCCGCGGTAAAGGGCACCACCAGGGTGACGGTCTTGTCCTTGGCGGGATAGTCCTGGGCATGTGCGCCCAGTGTGGCGGCTGCTGCGGTGGCGAGCAGTGCGAGTTTCAGCATCGTTTTCATGGAACGCTCCGGTGATTTGACGCGCCATGATAACGAGACCACCTCCAAGGGGTATTGAGGAAATCACTTAAATCTTGTCGGATATGAATTAAATTAATAAAGCTTAAAAATCAATGTGCATAGAGCTTTATAGCTATGTAATTCATAGCTTGATAAGGGTAAACGCGGATATTTTCTGTGTCCTGCGTTCGTCCGCGCAACCCGCATTCGGGTGTGCGCGGGTGTGGTTTTTCAGCGATAGCTGCGCGCGTCTTCAATGACGCGGCCATCGTTGGGCAGGGAGCCCGGGGCCACCATCTGCACCTCGCTGCGCAGCTTGGTCACTTCGCGCACCATGTCGGCGAGCTGGCGCGCCAAGCCCTCGGCGGTTTCGTGCGTCTCGACCTGCAGCACCATCTGGTCGCTGGCCATCTCGCCGCTCACCACCAGCCGGGCCCGCAGCACCTGCGGAAACCGGCGCGCGATGGCGGCGATCTGCGCCGGGTGCACGAACATGCCGCGCACCTTGGTGGTTTGGTCGGCGCGCCCCATCCAGCCCTTGATACGGGTGTTGGTGCGGCCGGTGGGGCAAAAGCCGGGCAACACGGCGGAGAGATCGCCGGTGCCAAAACGGACCAGCGGATAGTCGGGGTTCAGGGTGGTCACCACGATTTCGCCCACCTCGCCCTCGGGCACCGGGTCTCCCGTGCCGGGGCGCACGATCTCGACGATCACGCCTTCGTCCAGCACCAGGCCTTCGCGCGCCGCGGTTTCGTAGGCAATCAGGCCCAGGTCGGCCGTGCCGTAGCACTGGTAGCCGGCAATGCCGCGCTCGGTGAACCAGTCGCGCAGCGACGGCGGAAAGGCCTCGGCCGACAGCAGGGCCTTGGTCACGCTGGGCAGGGGCTGCTGCAGTTCGGCCGCTTTTTCAAGGATCAGCTTGAGAAAGCTCGGTGTGCCGATGTAGCCCGCCGGGCGCAGCTCGGCCATGGCCCGCACCTGCTGCTCGGTCTGGCCGGTGCCGCCCGGAAACACCGTGCAGCCCAGTGCATGGGCGCCGTTTTCCATCATCGAGCCGGCTGGCACGAAGTGGTAGCTGAAGCAGTTGTGGGCCAGCTCGCCGGCGCGAAAACCGGCGGCGTACAAGGCGCGCGCCATGCGCCAGTAGTCGCGGCGCGTGCCCTCGGGCTCATAGAGCGGGCCGGGGCTGGAGAAAACGCGCGGCATGGCAGCGCCGAAACCAATGGTGGCAAATCCGCCAAAAACGTTGTCGGCGCGCCCGGCCTGCTGGCGCTCCTGCAGCTCGTGCTTGCGCGTGACCGGCAGCAGCGCCAGTGCGGCACGGCTGGTGATGCGGGCCGCATCCACGCCTTGCAGGATGTGGCCCAAGGCGGCCGACTGGCGCTGCGCATGGGCGATCTGGGTGGGCAGGGCTGCCATCAGTTGGGCTTCGCGTTGTGCCGGGTCGCGGGCTTCCAGGGCGTCGTAGAACGTGTTCATGCAAAGGGTTCCAGTGCAGTAAATAGGAGCGAAATTGGCATCTGGCGCTTATTAATCAAGCGTTAGCAGCTATTAAATTGAGGGCTTTCATCTTTTGTATTTGCGGCGCAATGGGTTGAAACCGCCACACCCCCAATGCCAGCGCCACCGTGGAGCCGGCTTCGCCGGGCCACCGGAGGCGTCCCCCTGAGGGGGAAGGCGCGCAGCGCCACAGGGGGCATCACAGCGCGCACGTCAAGCAAGCCAGCGCTTGCGGCGCTTGTAGCTCTTGACGTCCTTGAAGCTCTTGCGCTCACCGCCGCCCACGCCCAGGTAGAACTCCTTGACGTCCTCGTTGTTGGCCAGATCGGTGGCGGCGCCGTCCATCACCACGCGGCCGCTTTCCATGATGTAGCCGTAGTCGGCATATTTGAGCGCCATGTTGGTGTTCTGCTCGGCCAGCAGGAAGGTCACCTTCTCCTTGGCATTGAGGTCCTTCACGATGTTGAACACCTCTTCCACGATCTGCGGCGCCAGCCCCATCGAGGGCTCGTCGAGCAACACCACGCTGGGGTTGGCCATGAGCGCGCGGCCGATGGCGCACATCTGCTGCTCGCCGCCCGAGGTGTAGGCCGCCTGCGAGGTGCGGCGCGTCTTCAGGCGTGGAAAGTAGTTGTAGACCTTCTCCAGATTGGCTGCGATTTCGGCCTTGCTGGTGCGGGTGTAAGAGCCCGTCATCAGGTTTTCTTCGATCGTCAGGTGGGCGAAGCAGTGGCGGCCCTCCATGACCTGCACCACACCGCGTTGGACCAGATCAGCGGGCGAGAGGTTTTCGATGCGCTCGCCGCGCAGCTCGATCGTGCCCTTGGTGACCTCGCCGCGCTCACCCTTGAGCAGGTTGGAGATGGCGCGCAGCGTGGTGGTCTTGCCGGCGCCGTTGCCACCCAGAATGGCCACAATGGCGCCCTCGGGCACCTGCAGCGAGACGCCCTTGAGCACGAGGATCACGTGGTTGTAGATGACCTCGATGCCATTGACATTGAGAACGATGTTTTGAGAGTCCATGGTGTTGCCTTCGCTGTGCCAATCGGGAGGGCTGCGCTTGCAACCCTCTCGGTTGGCGGCTGCCCGCAGGAGCAACCGCTGTCACTGGCCGTAAAAACTGTCGCGGCCCAGGCCAGGAACGCCGCGCAAGGGCCGCCCCGCCGCGCTGGAGTTGCCCCCCTTCCCGCAGCGCGAGCGCTGAGAGAGAAGGGGGAAGGCGCGTCAGTGCCTCAGGGGGATGCTCCTAGCTTTGGCAATCGCCGGCATCCCGGCGCGTCATCTTCTTGTCCGCCAGGTACTTGTCGGCACCCGCCTTGACCATGGGCTTCAGGATCTGCTCGTCGGCCTGGTACCAGTCGGACGAGAAGTTGAACTTCTTGCCGTCCCAGGTGTGCACCCGTGCCCAGGTGGAGCCCATGTGGTCGGCGCAGCTGGTGGACAGCGGACGCATCAGGTCCTTGAAGCCCAGCGCATCCAGCTTCTTCTGGTCGAGAGACAGGTTCTCCATGCCCCAGCGCACTTGTTCGCCGGTCATGACCTTGCCCTTGCCGAAGCGCTCCTGCGCGCGGCGCACGGCCTCGACGGCCAGCATCTGGATGATCACGCCGCGGGTGTACAGCACCGAGCCCACTTCATCCTTGGGCCCCGTGCCCTGGCCCTTGTCGTGCACGTTCTTGAGGATGTCCTGGATGACCTTGGACTGCGTGCCGTAGCCGTTGAGCGCCAGCGCGTTGTAGCCCTTGGCGCCGTCGCCCACATCGCGCACGTCGGGTTCGGCACCGGCCCACCACACGCCGTACATCTTGTCGCGCGGGTAGCCCGTGGCCTGGGCTTCCTTCAGGGCGGTGGAGTTCATCACGCCCCAGCCCCACAGCAGCACATAGTCGGGGCGGCTCTGGCGCACCTGCAGCCAGGTGGCCTTCTGTTCCACGCCGGGTGCGGTCACGGGCAGCATCTGCAGCTCGAAGCCGTGCATCTTGGCGCGTTCCTGCAGCAGCGGGATCGGTTCCTTGCCGAACGGGCTGTCGTGGTACACCAGCGCGATCTTCTTGCCCTTGAGCTTGTCCAGGCCCCCGTTGGCCTTGCCCAGGTGCTGGATCAGGATGTCGGCGCCCGTCCAGTAGCTGCCCATGAACGGGAAGTTCCACTTGAACGCCTGGCCGTCCTGCGCCACCGACAGGCCATAGCCCAGCGTCATCAGCGGGATCTTGTCCACGGGGGCTTTTTCGGTCAGGGCGAAGGTGATGCCGGTGGCCTGGGGGTCGAACAGCGAGACGCCGGGGCGGCTCTTGAGGCGTTCGTAGCATTCCACGCCGCGGTCGGTAGCGTAGCCCGTTTCGCACTCTTCAAAGGTGAGCTTGACGCCGTTGATGCCGCCGTCGCGGGCGTTGATCATCTTGATGTAGTCCTGCTTGCCGTTGGCCCATGGCACGCCGTTGGGTGCATAGGGGCCGGTGCGGTAGGACAGCAGCGGGAAGAACTGCTCCTTGGCTTGCGCGAAGGCGCTGGTCGTGACGGACGACGCGCCTGCGGCGACCACTGCGGCAGCGATCACGAGTTTCGAAAGCTTCATGGATGTCTCCTTTGGATGAATATGTTGAAGCACGGGGGAAAAACCAGACGGACCGACAGTTAACGCGGCAATGCAGGCAGTCCGTATCGGGAATTGCGCGTAAGGGGTTTCCTCAAGGGCTGCGCGCTCAGTGGGGGAACGGCCACAGGCGCAGCTTCTGCTTGGCGGTGGACCACAGCTTGGCCAGGCCATGCGGCTCCACGATGAGGAACCAGACGATGAGGGCGCCAAAAATCATCAGTTCGGCGTGCGAGACCCCGGCGGTGGAGATCTCGATGCCAAAAGCGCCGAGGAGCGCGGGCAGGAACTGGTTGAGCACGATGGGCAGCACCACGATGAAGGCCGCGCCGAAAAATCCACCCATGATGGAACCCAGGCCGCCAATGATCACCATGAACAGCAGCCGGAACGAGATTTCCACCGAGAACGCGGCCGGCTCCCAGGCACCCAGGTGCACAAAGGCCCACAGCGCGCCCGCCATGCCGATGATGAAAGAGCTCACGGCAAACGCACTGAGCTTGGCGTACATGGGGCGGATACCGATCACGGCAGCGGCCACGTCCATGTCGCGGATGGCCATCCATTCCCGTCCGATCGCGCCGCGCACGAGGTTCTTGGCCAGCAGGGCCACGATCACCAGCAGGGCCAGGCAGAACAGGTATTTGCTGGTGGCGCTCTCGATGGGCAGGCCCAGCACCTGCAGGCTGCTCACCGACACCGAGCCCGAGTCGGAGTTGTTGGTGAACCATTTGATGCGCAGGAACATCCAGTCGCTGAAGAACTGCGCGGCCAGCGTGGCCACGGCCAGGTACAGGCCCTTCACGCGCAGGCTGGGCAGGCCGAACAGGATGCCGAAGAACGTGGCGCACAGCCCGCCCAGGACCAGCGCCGGGATCAGCGGCATGCCCGGAAAGCGCACGAAGAAGTTGTAGGCCCCGTAGGCCCCCACGGCCATGAAGGCGCCCGAGCCCAGCGAGATCTGGCCGCAGTAGCCCACCAGGATGTTCACCCCCAGGGCCGCCAGCGACATGATCACGAAGGGGATCAGGATGGCGCGGAAGATGTAGTCGCTGGCCAGCATGGGCACGGCGATGAACGCAATGGCCAGGAGGATGCCGATGGCCAGGCGGTCCTGGGCGATCGGGAAGATCTGCTGGTCGGCGCGGTAGCTGGTCTTGAACTGGCCGTTTTCGCGGTAGAGCATGGTGTGTCTCCTGTTGTTCTTGTGATGGGTTTAAGCGCGATCAATGATCTTTTGCACGGGGGCGCACCCGCGGTGCCACGCGGCGCCTTGGGCTCCGCTGACAACGCGCGGTGCGCGTTGTGCCGCCTTCGAAAAATTATGGGTCTCGTATTTCATACGCGATCAATAATTTTTTCCCCGAACAAGCCTTGCGGCCTGAACAGCAGGAACACCAGCGCCAGCACATACGCAAACCAGATCTCGATGCCCCCGCCAACGAACGGGCCCAGATACACCTCGGAGAGCTTCTCGCCCACGCCGATGATCAGCCCGCCGATGATGGCGCCGGGCACCGAGGTGAGGCCACCCAGGATCACCACCGGCAGCGCGCGCAGGGCCACCGTGGTCAGCGAGAACTGCACCCCGAGCTTGCTGCCCCAGATCATTCCGGCCACCAGGGCCACCACGCCCGCCACGCACCACACGATCACCCAGATGCGGTTGAGCGGGATGCCGATGGACTGGGCGGCCTGGTGGTCATCGGCCACGGCGCGCAGGGCGCGGCCGGTGGAGGTCTTCTGGAAGAACACCGACAGCAGGGCCACCAGCGCCGCGGCGATGGCGGCGGCGATCACGTCTTCCTTGTTCACCAGGATGCCGCCCTGGAACATGCTTTCCAGCACGAAGATCGGGTCCTTGGGCATGCCCACGTCGATCTTGTAGATGTCGCTGCCGAACAGCGTCTGGCCCAGGCCTTCCATGAAGTAGGTGATGCCCAGCGTGGCCATGAGCAGCGTGGCGCCCTCCTGGTTCACCAGGTGGCGCAGCACCAGCCGCTCGATCACCCAGGCCACCACGAACATGATGGCGCCCGCGATCACGAAGGCCGCGAGATTGGCTACGATGGGACTCTCGATGCCGGTCCACTTCGGAATCCATTCGGCAAAGCGCGCCATGGCCAGCGCCGCGAACAGCACCATGGCCCCCTGCGCAAAGTTGAACACGCCCGAGGCCTTGTAGATCAGCACGAAGCCCAGCGCCACCAGGGAATACAGCATGCCGGCCATGAGGCCGCCAATGAGGGTTTCAAGAAAGAATGCCATGTGTGTTCTCCGGCCTTCAGTGGCTGGTGCCCAGATAGGCACTGATCACGTCTTCGTTGTTGCGCACTTCATCGGGGGTGCCGTCCCCGATCTTCTTGCCGTAGTCGAGCACGACCACGCGGTCCGAGATGTCCATCACCACGCCCATGTCGTGTTCGATCAGCACGATGGTGGTGCCGAACTCGGCACTCACGTCCAGGATGAAGCGGCACATGTCCTGCTTTTCCTCGACGTTCATGCCCGCCATGGGTTCGTCGAGCAGCAGCACCTGCGGCTCCATGGCCAGGGCCCGGCCCAGGTCCACGCGCTTTTGCAGGCCGTAGGGCAGCTGGCCCACCGGCGTTTTGCGGAAGGCCTGGATTTCGAGAAAGTCGATGATGTGCTCGACAAATTCGCGGTGGCGGATTTCCTCGCGCTCGGCCGGGCCGAGGCGCAGCGCCTGCAGCAGCAGATTGCTTTTGATCTTGAGGTTGCGGCCAGTCATGATGTTGTCGATCACGCTCATGCCCTTGAACAGCGCCAGATTCTGGAATGTGCGCGCCACGCCCATCTCGGCCACCTGGCGCGAGTTCATGTGGGCAAAGGTCTTGCCGCGGAAGGTGATCGAGCCCTCGGACGGGGTATAGACGCCGTTGATGCAGTTGAGCATGGAGCTCTTGCCGGCGCCGTTGGGGCCGATGATGGCGCGGATCTCGTGTTCGCGCACGTTGAACGAGATGTCGGTCAGCGCCTTCACGCCGCCGAAGCGCAGGCTGATGTTCTTGACGTCCAGGATGACGTCGCCAATCTTTTTCTGGGTCATGGGGTGCTTTCCGGTGTCTCAGGCACTGACCTTGGCAGGCGCATGGGTCTTGGCGTCGAGGATCTTGAGCGTGGCGCTCACGCTGCCGGTGCGGCCATCCTCGAACTTGACCTGGGTTTCGATGAACTGCTCGGCCTTGCCCGTGTAGAGCGCGTCCACCAGCACGGCGTATTTCTCGGCAATGAAATTGCGGCGCACCTTGCGGGTGCGGGTGAGCTCGTCGTCGTCGGGGTCCAGCTCCTTGTGCAGCACCAGAAAGCGCGCCACCTGGGTGTCGGCCATGCCGGCCTCGGCGGCCAGGTCGGTATTGACCTGGGCAATGCAGTCCGCAATCAGCTGCAGCACCTGCGGCTTGGAGGCCAGGTCCACGTAGCCGCCGTAGGGCAGGCCCTGGCGCTCGGCCCAGTTGCCCACGGCCTCGTAGTCGATGTTGATGAAGGCGCAGACCTGGTCGCGCTGGTGGCCGAAGCACACCACCTCCTTGATCTGCGGAAAGAACTTGAGCTTGTTCTCGATGTAGTTGGGCGCGAACATGGCGCCGCCATGGAGCTTGCCCACGTCCTTGGCGCGGTCGATGATGCGCAGGTGCCCGTCTTCATCGAGCACGCCGGCATCGCCGGTGTGGAAGTAGCCGTCGGCATCGATCACCTCGGCGGTGGCGTCCGGGCGCTTGTAGTACTCCTTGAGCACCGACACGCCCCTGACCAGCACCTCGCCGTTGTCGGCGATCTTGAGCTCGATCCCCGGTGCGGCCTGGCCCACGGTGTTGAGCTTGACCTGGCGGTTCTTCTGGATGCACACGTAGGCGCAGGTCTCGGTCTGGCCGTAAAGCTGCTTGAGGTTGATGCCGATCGAGCGGAAGAAGCGGAACAGGTCGGGGCCGATGGCGCCGCCGGCGGTGTACGCCACGCGCAGGCGCGACAGCCCCAGCACATTGCGCAGCGGCCCATAGATGGCGATGTCGCCCAGGCGGTAGAGGATGCGGTCCGACAGCGCTACGGGCTTGCCGTCCAGGATGTCGGAACCCACGCGGCGGGCCAGGTCCATGCACCGGGCATAGAGCCAGCGTTTCGCGGGTGCGGCATCTTCCATGCGGATCGAGACCGAGGTCAGCATGCCCTCGAACACGCGCGGGGGCGCAAAGTAATAAGTGGGGCCGATTTCGCGCAGATCGATGTTGACGGTGCTGGCCGACTCGGGACAGTTGATGGTGAAGCCTGCCACCAGCCATTGCGCCAGCGAGAACAGGTGGTCGCCCACCCAGGCCGGGGGCAGGTAGGAGATGACGTTGTCGTTGGGATTGAGCCCATCGACCTCTACCCCGCCTTGTGCCGATGCGATGAAGCTGGCGTGGGTCTGGCACACGCCCTTGGGCTTGCCGGTGGTGCCCGAGGTGTAGAGGATCACCGACACATCGTCGGGCTGGTTCCTGGCCACCATCGCATCCCAGGCGCCGGGGTGGGCGCGGTCCCATTCGGCGCCCAGGGCCAGGAGCTTTTCGGTGCTGATCAGGCCGGGCTGGTCGTAGTCGCGCAGGCCGCGTGGGTCGTCGTAAATGATGTGCGCGATGCCGGGCAGGGTTTCGCGCACTTCCAGCAGCTTGTCCACCTGCTCCTGGTTTTCGGTGAAGACAAATCGGACCTCGGCGTCTTCCATGACGAAGGCCATCTCGGATGCCACGGCATCCTGGTACAGGGGAATGGGAACGCCGCCCAGACTTTGTACGGCAATGAAGCCCATGTAGAGGTGGGGGCGGTTGTCGCCCACCAGCGCGAGGTTCTGGCCCCGCTCCAATCCGAGGGCCGCCAGGCCGCAGGCCATGTGGCGCACGGTTTCGGCGGCCTCCTGCCAGCTCCAGGTTTGCCAGATGCCGTATTCTTTTTCGCGCAGCGCCGGGGCCGTGGGGCGCTCGGCGGCATGTTGGAGCAGCAGTTGCGGGAACGTGGTCTTCATTCCGGTTCCTAATAAGGGTGGTGTCAGCCCGGTGGCTGCCGGGTGCGCTGCAGGCTGGGGCAGTGCGTTGGGTTCCATGCTAGGACGGGCTTTGACGTTGGCATGTCTTTCGGACGACAATTTGCGGGAAAGTCCTCATGGGGTTGAACCCTTGGGAACCTCTGCACCGCCCCGAAGACACGCGCATGACCCACGATCTGTCCCTGCACCAGCGCCGCCGTCCGCCCACCGAGGCGGAACTGGACGATATTCCGTGGCTGGCCCCGCTGCTGCCCGCCGAACGCGAGCGCGCCGTGGACTCGCTGCGGGTGGGAGACGCGAAAGCGGGCGACTTTGTCTGCCGTCTCGGGCGGCCGGTGACCTACTGGTTTGGCGTGGTCGAGGGCCTGCTCAAGATGAGCAGCGACAACGCCCAGGGCCAGACCATGACCTTCACCGGCGTGCCGCCCGGCGGCTGGTTTGGCGAGGGCACCGCGCTCAAGCGCGAGCCCTACCGCTACAACATCCAGGCCCTGCGCAAGAGCGTGGTGGCGGGGCTGCCGATCGATACCTTCCACTGGCTGCTGGACCATTCCATCGGCTTCAACCGCTTCGTGATGAACCAGCTCAACGAGCGCCTGGCCCAGTTCATCGCGGCGCGCGAGATCGACCGGCTGAACAACCCCGATGTGCGGGTGGCGCGCAGCCTGGCCGCGCTGTTCAACCCCGTGCTGTATCCCGGCGTGGGCGAGGTGTTGCGCATCACGCAGCAGGAGCTGGCCTATCTGGTGGGGCTGTCGCGCCAGCGGGTCAACGAGGCCCTGGCGGCCCTGGAGCGGCAAGGGGCCATTCGCATCGAATATGGCGGGCTGCGGGTGCTGGATCTGTGCGCCTTGCGGTCCAGCATCTTTCAGAGGAAAGACCCCGGGTAGCGGCCCCCGAGGCGGCGCCGATGCCCTTGCCTAGGGGCAAAAAACGCAGTCCCCCGCTGGTGTCTTCGGGGCCATGCCCAACCGCCTGTCGCCGCAGGGGTATCGCCTGCGCGGCCTTCGCCGGCCGGTGATTTTCTGGCCTGGCAGGCGCGCCAGACATCAGCGCCATGGGACCGCCCGGCTTGGCAGGCGAAAATACGCACCATGTCTTCTTCCCGCACCCGCCCGCCTGCCGGCCCCGCTGCCGCCCCCGCCTCCGACGCGGGCGGCCCACCCGCTCCTGTGCCTGCAGCGCCCGTAGCCGCCCCCGCGCGCGCCGTGCTGCGCCGTCCCGCCGTGGCGGCCAAGGCAGCGCCTGTCCGACCTGCACCGCCGCCGCGGCCCTCCAGGGCGCCCGCGCCCCCCAACTACCGCACGGCGTCGGGTCCGTTTGTCGCGCCGGTTCGCCAGGCGCCCGTGCGGGCCGCCCCCACCGTGGCTGCCAACGGGCTGGTCACGTCCCGCCTGAACAAGCGCATGGCCGAACTGGGCCTGTGCTCGCGCCGCGAGGCCGACGACTGGATTGCCCAGGGCTGGGTCAAGGTCAATGGCGAGGTGGCGGAGATGGGCCTGCAGGTGCTGCCCACCGACCGCATTGACGTGGACAAGGTCGCCCAGGGTTTTCAGGAGCAGCGCGTCACCATCCTGCTGCACAAGCCCATGGGTTATGTCAGCGGCCAGGCCGAGGACGGCCATACGCCCGCCGTGGCACTGATCAACCCGCGCACGCACTGGCGCGATGATCCCAGCCGCATCCGGTTTTCGCCGCCACAACTGCGCGGGCTGGCGCCCGCCGGGCGGCTCGATATCGACTCGGTGGGCCTGCTGGTGCTCACGCAGGACGGCCGCGTGGCCCGCCAGCTGATTGGCGAGGACTCCACGATCGACAAGGAATACCTGGTGCGCGTGGTTTACGAAGGATCCGGCCAGGCCGCGCCACGGCACCCCGGCGAGCGCAGCGCACCACTGCAGGAAATCAACGAACGCGACCCCGTCAGCACCAACGTGCAGGCGGTGTTTCCACCCGAGCTGCTGGCGCGCCTGCGCCACGGCCTGAGCCTGGACGGCCAGCCGCTCAAGCCGGCCAAGGTGGAGTGGCAGAACCCCGAGCAACTGCGCTTCGTGCTCACCGAGGGCAAGAAGCGCCAGATCCGCCGCATGTGCGAGCAAGTCGGCCTCAAGGTGGTGGGGCTCAAGCGCATCCGCATGGGCCGCGTGGTGCTGGGCAACCTGCCTGTCGGGCAATGGCGCTACCTGGCGCCGGGCGAGCGGTTCTGATGCGGTGAATGCTGCAAAACCGTGAGCTGATGGCGCATGCCATTGGGCGGTTCCAGAGGTCAATCGCCCGAAACCCTTCAGGTGAAAGCGTTACGAGCTCTCTTTTTGGATAGCGCTCCCGGCCGCGCTGCGTGCCAGGTGGCGTTCCAGTCCCCGGCCCCCGGCCCGCATGAGCTGGTCGTGGTTCCAGCGCAGCAGCGGCTGGGTCAGCGGAGCGAGGCGGTTCAGCCAGACGCCGGTCGTGTGCACCTGCCAGTCGAAGCAGACGGTGGTCTGCCCCTGGGCATGGCCCAGGCGGCAGCGGCCCATGCCCACGAGGTCGCCACAGGCCTGCCCCTCGATCAGCTGCTGCGGGCTGATGTCCGTGACCCGGGCGGTGAAGCGCAGGTGCAGGGGCAGGGCGCCGCGGCAGGTGTAGCGCCGCAGCGCGCCCAGGCCCTGGGCATCGCCGGGTTCCAGGGTCACGCAGTCGATGCCTGGCCACCAGGCCGACCAGTGCTCCGCATCGACGATGGCATTCCATACGGCGTCCAGCGGTGCGTCAAAGCCCCATCGCGTGGTCAGGCGGTAAACGGTGGCGACGGGTGTGCGCATGCGGGGCGGGTGCTCAGGGGGTGAAGAAGCGCTCCGGGAATTGCACGCCGATTCGCGCATCGCCCATGTCCACGCTCTCCAGCAGGCCCGCGTTGGCCGCGAAGCTGTCCACGCGCAGCGGGAACAGGGTGTCGCGGGCCAGCCATACCCGATAGCGCTGCACCGCGCCCGCGCTGCCGCCGGCCGGCCCGGTGATGTCCAGGGCGGTTGCCGGCTGGCCGGCCCACTCTGCCGTTTCCGGTGGCGAAATGCTGCCGCGCTGGCGCAGCGCCAGCATGTTGCCCAGCAGCACGCCCACATCCGAGCGATCGACGCGGTGGCCGTGCGGGTTGCGCAGCAGCGGATGGTCCGGCGCCAGGTCCAGCGCCGGCCAATGGCCCAGACCGAAGGGCCACAGCCGCACGCGCCGGGTGTCCGGGGCATAGACCAGCACGGCACCGTGATGCGGCTTATCGAATTCCATGCGCACCCACCCCGGCTTGCGGTAGAAGTAGCGGATCACCTCCTGCGCGCCCGTGCCATGGGTGGAGTGCAGCGTGACCTGGTAGCTCTGCAGTGCGCCAAAGCGGGCTTCGGCGTCGGTCAGGAGGTCAGCCATGGCGGGTAGGGGCAGCAGTGTCAGCAGCGCCAGAGCGGGCCATCGCCATGCCACGCATTACTCCTGCACCTGCAGCACGCCGGCCATGCCATGCGCGCGGTGACTTTGGAAAAGCAGTAGCCGGTTGGGGCAGTAGAACGGGTAGGTGTCGGGCGCCAGGGTCAGGCGCAGGGTCTGCTCCTGCGTGCCCAGCGACACATCGGCCAGGGGCTGGCCGTCGGGGCCTTCCAACACGAAGCGATGGGGGACCAGGCCGGGTTCGACGCTCAGGCGGATCTCCAGCGGCTGGTTGGCGCGCGCCACGATGTGCGATGGCCGAAAGAAATAGCTGCCACCGCCAATGGCGATGCGCTGCACGCCATCGGTGTCCACCGTGGCGGTGGTCTCCTGTGCGGCGGCCATGCCCGCTGGCAGCGCCAGCGCTGCAACAGCCAGGATGCGGCAAACGAGCCCGAGAAAGCTGGTGTCCATGGTGCAATCTCCCAGGCAGTGGCGGCAACCGGTGCCGACGCGGGCGCATGCACAACGGCGTGCCACTGCACGGAGACATTAAATATTGAAAATGACGGCAAATGCAACCACCTTGCCGTGCGTTGCCAGAAATGAGGCGCTGCTCGGTCCACCGGGCGCCGGCGGACCAGCGCCGAGCCTTGGCACTATTGATAATTGGCGCCCTGTCCCCATGTAGGGGCCGTTCCGTTTCTTTATTTTGCTGTTCCAAGGCACCAGAACCCAGACACCATGAGCAAACAAACCCTGTCTTTCCAGGCCGAAGTGGCCCAGTTGCTGCACCTTGTCACCCATTCGCTGTATTCCAACCAGGAAATCTTCCTGCGCGAACTGGTCTCCAACGCCTCCGACGCCTGCGACAAGCTGCGCTTCGAGGCGCTGAACAACAACGCGCTGTACGAAGACGCCCCCAACCTCGAAGTGCGCGTCACCTTCGACAAGGCGGCCAGGACGCTGACCATCACCGACAACGGCATCGGCATGAGCGCGCAGGAGGCCATCGACCACCTGGGCACCATCGCCAAGAGCGGCACCAAGGACTTCATGGGCAGGCTCTCGGGCGACCAGAAGCAGGATGCCCAGCTCATCGGCCAGTTTGGCGTGGGCTTCTACTCGGGCTTCATCGTGGCCGACAAGATCACCGTGGAATCGCGCCGCGCGGGCCTGAAGGCCGAAGACGGCGTGCGCTGGACCAGCGGCGGCAGCGGCGACTTCGAGGTGGAAACCATCACCCGCCCGCAACGCGGCACCAGCGTCATCCTGCACCTGCGCGATGACGCCGAGGAATACCTCAACGCCTGGAAGCTCAAGCAGGTCATCGCCAAATACTCCGACCACATCAGCCTGCCCATCCTGATGGAAAAGGAAGAGTGGAAAGACGGCGAGCTCATCAACCCCGGCGACGAGAACGGCGGCCGCCAGCCCGGCGGCATGGTCAAGACCGGCGAGTGGGAAACCATCAACAAGGCCAGCGCCCTGTGGACCCGCCCCAAGAAGGACATCACCGACGAGCAGTACGCCGAGTTCTACAAGGCCATCAGCCACGACCACGAGGCCCCGCTGACCTGGGCGCACAACCGCGTGGAAGGCAACACCGAATACACGCAGCTGCTCTACATCCCCGCCAAGGCGCCGTTCGATCTGTGGAACCGCGACAAGAAGGCCGGCGTGAAGCTGTATGTGAAGCGCGTCTTCATCATGGACGACGCCGAGGCGCTGATGCCCAGCTACCTGCGCTTCGTCAAGGGCGTGATCGACTCGGCCGACCTGCCGCTCAACGTGAGCCGCGAACTGCTGCAGGAAAGCCGCGACGTGCGCGCCATCCGCGAAGGCAGCACCAAGCGCGTGCTGAGCATGCTGGAAGACCTGGCCAAGCACGACAGGCATGACACCACGGTCAACGCCGATGGCGTGACCGATGTGGTCGATGCCGACGACAAGGCCAAGGAAGGCAAGTACACGGCGTTCTACAGCGAGTTCGGCGCCGTGCTCAAGGAAGGCCTGGGCGAAGACTTCGGCAACCGCGAGCGCCTGGCCAAGCTGCTGCGCTTTGCCAGCACCACCAGCGACACCCCCACCGTGGGTTTTGCCGACTACAAGGCGCGCATGAAGGAAGGCCAGGAGGCGATTTACTACATCACCGCCGACACCCTGGCCGCCGCCAAGAACAGCCCGCAGCTCGAAGTCTTCAAGAAGAAGGGCATCGAGGTGCTGCTCATGACCGACCGCGTGGACGAGTGGGCGCTGAATTACCTGCAAGACTTTGACGGCACGCCGCTGCAAAGCGTGGCCAAGGGCGCGGTGGACCTGGGCAAGCTGCAGGACGAAGCCGAGAAGAAAGCTGCAGAAGTTGCCGCAGAAGCCTTCAAGCCCGTGCTGGCCAAGCTGAAAGAAGCCCTGAAAGACAAGGCCGAAGACGTGCGCGTGACTTCGCGCCTGGTGGATTCACCCGCCTGCCTGGTGGTGCAGGACGACGGCATGAGCACCCAGCTCGCCCGCATGCTCAAGCAGGCCGGCCAGCAGGCGCCCGCAACCCTGCCGGTGCTGGAGGTGAACCCCGAGCACGCGCTGGTGAAAAAGCTCGACGGCAGCGTGCATTTCCACGACCTGGCCCACATCCTGTTCGACCAGGCCCTGCTGGCCGAAGGTGGTCTGCCGGAAGACCCGGCGGCTTACGTCAAGCGGGTGAATGCGCTGCTGGCCTGAGCCCGCCATGTGCTGAGCGCCTGGTGCCCTGCGGCCGGGCGCAAGGCGCTATTTTTTGCGCGGCCTCAGGCGCGCGACACACGGGCCCGGGTCAGGATTCGGGCATGCACGGTGTCGCGCTCGGTCGGTGGGGCGCTGATGAGTTCCTGCAGGGCGCCGGCGGGCAGTTCCAGTGTCTTGCGCCGGTCCTTCTTGACCGGAACCGTGCGCCAGTCTGAAAGCACCATCCAGTTCCACAGGTCGTGCGGAATCGGCTGGTTGACCGCCATCCTGATCTCCTTGCGGACGATGAAAGTTCCAAGGGGCGGGATGGGGCCGGCCGCAGGGGTGCGGCGCTGCTGGCGGATGGAAAAAATCGTGCGGATCAGGTCTTTCATGGGGTGATGCGCGCGCGCCGCTGAGGTGTAGATGTGCAGCATATCCGAGGCCGGACAATTGGTGTGGGTGCATTGCGCCCTTTGGCAATGGTTCACCTGAATGTCGAGCATCTGTTTTCCCCAAGCGACCACAGGCTGCGGCAAACCGCAGCCAGCCAGCGCGCGCCGGCCGCAGCCACTCACCCAGGCCCTCTTCTGTGGCGCTGAAGTGCATCGTGGACAGGGTGCGCAGCATGGCAATCCTGGATGTGTGGGTGCAGAGTGTGGGCAGACGGTGTCGCGGCCGCTGCTTCGCTCAACCTCCGGGCTGGATCAGTGCGCGAGGCGCAGCAATTGTCCGTTGGGGCTGTCGGTCAGCAGGTAAATCCAGCCGTCCGGCCCCTGGCGCACGTCGCGAATGCGCGCGCCCAGGCTGTCGAGCAGATATTCATCGCGCACCACCCGGCCGCCTCGCAGCTCCAGCCGGTGCAGGCGCGTGAACTTGAGCGAGCCGACAAACAGGCTGCCGCGCCAATCCGCGCCGTACCGGTCGCTGGTGAGAAAAGCCATGCCCGAAGGCGCGATGGACGGCACCCAGTAGTGCAGCGGCTGCTCCATGCCGGGTTTGGCCGTGCCCACGCCAATCTTGCCGCCGCCGTAGTTCTCGCCGTAGGTGATCACCGGCCAGCCGTAGTTGCGGCCGGGCTCGGGGCGGTTGATCTCATCGCCGCCCTGGGCGCCGTGCTCGTGAATCCACAGTCGGCCGTCCGGCCCCCATGCGGCGCCCTGCGGATTGCGGTGGCCCCAGCTCCAGATTTCGGGCAGCGCGCCGGCGCGGTCGGCCAGCGGGTTGCCGGGTGCAGCGCCCCCGGTGGGCGCCAGGCGCACCACCTTGCCCAGATGGTTGTCCAGACCCTGGGCGTCGTCCTTGCGGCCATAGCGCTCGCCCAGGGTGAGAAACAGGTTGCCGTCCGGAGCCTGCACGATGCGGCAGCCAAAGTGCAGTTGGCTGGCCACCTTGGGCCGCTGGCTGAAGAGCACGGTGACCTCCTGCAGCGCCGTCGCGCCTGGCGCCAGCGTAGCACTGGCCAGGGCGGTGCTGTTGCCGCTGCCGCCGCGTTCGGGCGATGCGGGTTCGGAGTAGCAAAAGAAGATGCGCCGGTTGCGCGCAAAGTCCGCATCGGTGATCACATCCAGCAACCCGCCCTGCCCACCCACGGCGAGCCGCGGTAGCCCGGCCAGGGGCGGGCCCATCCGCCCGTCCGGCGCCACCACGCGCAGACGGCCAGGCCGCTCGGTGATCAAAAAGTGCCCGCCGGGCAAAAAAGCAAGACCCCACGGATGGCGGAGGCCCGAAGCCACCACCTGCACCGACACCTGGCTGCGCGTCGCAACGGGTGGCACTGGGTTCACGGATGGACCGGATGCCGCCCCCTGCGCCAGCGCGGCCCCGTTCGTCTGCATAACAGTGGTGGAAATAGCTATGTGAACAATAGCTGCTAGCACCTGTTTTACTTGGGATTGAGGCGGTTTTGACACATGCTTCATCGGGCGCTTCCTCCGGTCTGTTGGTGGGGGCCATCGGCCTGTGCATTGTGCGCCGCATGGGCGCGGCTGCAAGCCGGTGGCCCAAGGCGGGCCGCCCGAAGACCCGGCGGCTCACGCCGGGCGCGCGAATGCCTTGCTGGTCTGTCCATTTCAAAGCGGCATGTTGGCATTCATGCCCATGGATCTCCGGGATTTGGCAGTCACGGGGTTTTTGAAGATGGCGTGATAACCCATCAACCAGCCAGGCGATCCATGGCACGAGGGCTATTCCCAATGGTGCTGCTGGTTCTATCCGTTGAATATCGGCAAGCAAATTTCATTTCAAGGAAGTTCCATCATGCAAATCAAGACCATCCTGGCCACGGTCGCCGTGTCCTGGGGTGCCGTGGGCGTGGCGCAGGCGCAGGCCGGCAACCCCACGCCGGGCTATCCCAACCGTCCCATCACCATGGTGATTCCCGCAGCGGCCGGTGGCGGCACCGACGTGGTGGGCCGCGTGCTGGCCGAGGAACTGGGCAAGCGCCTGGGCCAGCCGGTGATCGTGGACAACAAGGCCGGTGCCTCGGGCATGCTGGGCGCCAACGCCGTGGCCCGCGCTGCGCCGGACGGCCACACTGTGCTGGTCTCGTATTCCACGCCAGTGTTCTACGCGCACCACATGTTCTCCAAGGTGCCCTACGACATCCGCAAGGACTTTGACTTCATCACCCAGATTGCCGCCACCAGCCTGGTGCTGATGGTCAACGACAAGGTGCCGGCCGAGAACATGAAGGAGTTCATGGCCTGGGCGCAGCAGAACAAGGGCAAGGTCAACTATGGCTCCTACGGCATGGGCTCGCCCGGCCACCTGATGAGCGCCTACCTGAGCGATTCGCGCAAGCTGAACATGACCCACGTGGCCTACAAGAGCGAATCCCCGCACATCCAGGACCTGTCCGCCGGGGTGGTGTCCTGGGGCCTGGGTACACTGGCCGCCGCGCAGGGGCAGATCAAGGCAGGCCGCCTGCGCCCGATCGCCGTGTTCGGCCCCAACCGCCTGGCCGACCTGCCGGGCGTGCCCACCATGGCCGAGGCCGGCTTCCCCGACCCCGAGTTCAAGACGATTGCCTGGTTCACGATGCTTGCCCCTGCCGGCACGCCCAAGCCCATCCTGCAGCGGCTGGAGAAAGAGGCCGTGGAGATCATCCATTCCACCCAGATGAAGGCCCGCCTTCAGGTCTTTGGCCTGGAAGGTGTCAAGGGCGGCGCAGCCCAGTTCCGCAATGACTTTGACGCGTCCAACCCCATCATCGAGAAGCTGGTGAAGATCTCCGGCGCGAAGCAGGATTGATTCCCTGGGCCGCTGCGCGGCGGGGTTCAGGCCACCAGCGGCGCCTCCTGCATCGCCTCGATCTGCTCGTGCAGCATGTCCACCTGGCCCTTCCAGTAGTCGCTGCTGCCAAACCACGGGAAGTTGATCGGGAAGATCGGGTCTTGCCAGCGCCGGGCCAGCCAGGCGCTGTAGTGGATCAGGCGCAGTGTGCGCAGGGGTTCGATCAGGGCCAGCTCGCGCCGGTCGAAGGGGCGGAACTGTTCGTAGCCGTCGAGCAGGGCGCCGAGCTGGTGCGTGCGCTGGCGCCGGTCGCCCGACAGCAGCATCCACAGGTCCTGCACGGCCGGGCCCATGCGGGCGTCGTCCAGGTCCACAAAGTGCGGGCCGCCGCGCCCCCATTCATCCAAGGGTGTCCACAGAATGTTGCCGGGGTGGCAGTCGCCGTGCAGGCGCAGCAGGGTGGCATTTTTCAAACCAAATGGGCCTGACGCGCTTGTATCGTTTGCGCTTGAAGCTATTAAATCAAGAGCTTGCTGGCAGGCGTCGCGCCAGGCCGATTGCACGTCGAGCGGGATCAGGTCGTGCGCCAGCAGCCAGTCGCGCGGCGCGGTGCCGAACTGCTGCAGGTCGAGCGCGGGGCGGTGCGTGAAGGGCTGCGCCGCGCCCACGGTGTGGATGCGCGCCAGAAAGCGGCCAATCCATTCGAGCACCTCGAAATCGTCCAGCTCGGGCTGGCGCCCGCCGCGCCAGGGGCTGACCGAGAACATAAAGCTGCCATGCGGGTGCAGCGTGCGCCCGCCCAGCACCAGCGGGCCCACGGCGGGCACCTCGGCGGCCATGAGGTCGGCGGCGAAGGCGTGTTCTTCGAGGATCTGCGCCTCGCTCCAGCGGCCGGGGCGGTAGAACTTGGCAACCACGCGCTCGCCGTCTTCCAGCGTGACCTGGTAGACGCGGTTTTCGTAGGACGACAGCGCCATCAGCCGACCATCGCCATACAGGCCCACGCTGGCCAGTGCGTCGAGCACGGCGTCGGGGGTCAGGGTGGCAAAGGGGTGCGGGCCAGGCGCTTCTTCGGAGGAAATGTGCATCGGACCATTGTCGCCCGGCTGCAGTGGCCCCACCGGGGGCATGGCAGGGCGCATGGTCTGGCCAGATTGTTGGGGAAAAATGGGCTCCAGCGCACGATGGTATTGCGCTAATAGCTATATTTTTAATAGGAATGGCCGTTGGATGCAGCAGCCCCGTGGGGGTTCACTCGCTGTACTCGCGCGCCAGCTGGGCAAAGGGCAGCGCCTGCTTGACCAGGATGACGGTGCAGGGCGCGTCGCGGGCCACGCGCATGGGCACGGTGGCGATGAAGCGCTGGGTCTGCAGCCCATGCGTGGCGGCGCCCAGGATCATCATGCTGACCTGGTTGCCCTCGGCGTAGCGCACCAGCGCCTGGGCCACGTCGCCCGCTTCGAGGACGTGGTAGCTCACGCTGTGGCCCGCCAGGTCGAGCGGTTCGGCCCATTGCCTGAGCCGGGCGCGGTGCTGGCGGTGCAGCGCGGTTTCGCTGCGTTCGCTGTCGGTGCTGCTGCTGGCCGAGGGCGAGATCACGGTGACGCAGGCCAGCCGCGCACCCGGGCGGATGCCCAGCGAGCGCCCCACGGCCTGGCGCAGCGAGTACATGGTGGCGTCGGTTACGTCGTCGTGCGGCACGGCCACCATGACGATGGGCACCTCTTCGATCTGGCGCGTGGGCAGCGGGCTGGGCTGGTAGTGCATGCCGGCGGCCTTGATCCAGCGCTTGAAGTGCGTTCCTGCCCCGGGGCCGCGCTGGCGCTGGCCGCGCTCGGTGATGGGCACCTGGTCGGGGTGGGCCAGGTCGAAGGCCAGGTGGGCGGCCGACGGGTGGCGTCGGGCGGCCTCGGGTTCCAGGCAGCGCAGGATGGTTTCCTGCAGCCATTCGGGCAGGTCGGGGCGGTGCTGGCGCGGCGGCGCGGGCGACATCCACAGGCGCTGGCGCAGGCCGCCTGGCGTGGTGGGCGCGCCAAAGGGCAGCTCGCCTGTGGCCAGTTCGTACAGCATGACGCCGATGGCAAAGATGTCGCTGCGCGGATCGCCGCGCACGCCCACCACCTGCTCGGGCGCGATCCAGGCGGGCGAGCCCACGGCGCGGCGCAGCTCTTCGGCCAGCAGGTCGGGGTAGTGGGCGTGGCACGACAGGCCAAAGTCGAGCAGCACGGCATGGTCGTCGTGGGTGAACAGCACGTTGCCGGGCTTGAGGTCGAGGTGGCAGACGTTTTGCTGGTGCAGGCTGTGCGCGGCACGCCCCATGGCGGCGCCCAGGCGGGCTATTGTTGCCACGTCGGGCCGCTCGGTTGCATCCAGCCAGTGCTGCAGGGTGCGGCCCGTCAGGTGTTCCATGACCAGGTAGGGCAGGCGTTCCAGGTCGCCCGCGGCGACAAAGCGCGGCACATGGGGGCCGGTGAGCACGGGCAGGATCTGCAGCTCGACTTCGAAGCTGACGATGTTCTCGGCACCGTCGCCCGCCGTCATGCGCGGGATCTTCATGGCCAGGGGAAAGCCCGGGTTGGGGGCGCCCACTGCGTATTCCACGCGGTAGATATGGGCCATGCCGCCCGAATGGATGCATTCGAGCACGGTGAAACCATCGACTTCGGTACCGGGTTCGAGCAACTTCACCGGCCGGCCTCCAGCCGCCGGGCAAAGTAATCGGGCATGGCGTTTGTGGCCCGAACGGCGGCGGCAGCGGCGCCATGGTCGTAGGGCACGCGCTCGAAGCGCAGCAGCCAGGCGTCGGTGTCGAGCAGGGCGTACATGGCGCGCGGGTCACCGTCGCGCGGCTGGCCCACCGAGCCGATGGTGGCCACCCATTGCCGGTGCGGCGCCACCGGAATGGCCACGCCCGGCTGGGGTGCAAAGCGCATGAGCCCCCGCCCGGTGCCACGGTAGTACAGCGTTTGCTGGTGCACATGGCCGCAGAACACATGGCGGATGCCGGGGCGCTGGGTGGCAGCGTCCAGGCACTGGCCCGCCACGGCTTCGTTGTCCACATAGCGCCAGCGCTCGGGGGCGTCGGCGCTGGCATGCACCAGCAGGACGTCGCCCACCTCGGCGACGAGGGGCAGGCCTGCGAGAAAGGCGCGCTCCGGCGGCGTGAGCTGGTTGTGGGTCCAGACGGCCCCAAGTGCGGCCACGGTGCTGGCGGTCCGGTCACCTGGAACCGGGGGGCGCACGGCCAGGGCGTCGTGGTTGCCGTCAATCACGCAGTGGCCCTCTGCCACCAGCGCCATGGCCTGCCGCACCACATAGCCGGGCTCGGCACCATAGCCCACCAGGTCGCCCAGCCAGGCAAAGTGCTGCGCGCCCTGCGCGCGGGCGTGGTCCATGCAGGCGTCGAGCGCCTGGCGGTTGGAATGAATGTCTGACAGCAGCGCCAGCTTCATCGGTGTCTCCTTGGTGGCACCATCCTAGCCGAGGCCTGTTGGCATGCCACCAGAAGGCTGTGCCGGCGGGTCGCCGGAGCACAAGGCCCACCGGCGCTGTCCGGTGCTTCAGACCAGTGTGAGCGTCACGTCGATGTTGCCACGCGTGGCATTGGAGTAAGGGCAGACCTGGTGGGCGGCGTCCACCAGGGCCTGCGCTGCTGCGCGGTCCATGCCGGGCAGCTGGATGGCCATGCGTACGGCAATGCCATAGCCCGCGCCAAGCTTGCCCAGGTCCACGCTGGCGTCAATGGCCAGGTCCTGGGGCAGGGTGATCTTCTGCTGGCCGGCCACGGCCTTCATGGCGCCGATGAAGCAGGCCGAGTAGCCGGCCGCGAACAGTTGCTCGGGGTTGGTGCCCGTGCCGGCGGTGCCAGGGGATGACAGCTTCACATCCAGGCGGCCATCATCGGTGCGCGAGGCACCGTCGCGGCCCCCGGTGGTGTGGGCGTGGGCGGTGTACAAAACTTTTTCAAGCGAGGCCATGGTGTCTTCCTTTGAAGGTAATGCCCGCAGCGCGGGACGGGGAGGGAACGTGAACGGGTGGATGCCTCAAGGCGCACTCAGCCGGGCGCGCAGGGTCTTGAGCTGGCCGGTCAGCGCCGCCAGCTCGGGCAGCGTGCACTGGCTGCGCTGCAGCACGCAAGGCGGGATGCGTTCTGCGGCATCGCGCAGCGACCGCCCCGCGGGCGTCAGGTGGATGCGCACGCGCCGCTCATCCTCGGCGTCGCGCAGGCGGGCAATCAGCCCCGATGTTTCGAGCCGTTTGAGCAGCGGGGTGAGCGTGCCCGAATCCAGGTACAGGCGCTCGCCCAGTGCGCTGACCGTGATGCCGTCGCCCTCCCACAGCACCAGCATCACCAGGTACTGCGGGTAGGTCAGGCCGATACGGTCGAGCAGCGGCTTGTAGAGCTTGGTCATTGCCAGCGAGGCGGAATACAACGCAAAGCAGACCTGGTTGTCCAGTTGCAGCGTGGCGGGGTTCGGTGAAAGGGGCTTGGTCTTGCGTGGCATGGTCTGTATTTTTGTCGGCAATTGAATTGTGTGCAATTTAATTGCAAAAAACTGTTATCCAAAGAGGGACTTCTGGCGACTCGCCGGGCCGAAAAAAAGGCGCCCTCGGGCGCCTTGTGCTGTGCCATGCGTTGCCGCAAGGTTCAGTAGCTGTAAACACCCTGGCCCGTCTTGCGTCCCAGGCGGCCCGCGGCCACCATTTCCTTGAGCAGCGGGCAGGGGCGGTACTTGCTGTCGCCAAACTCGGTGAGGTACACGTCCATCACGGCCAGGCACACATCCAGTCCGATCATGTCCGCCAGGGCCAGCGGGCCGATGGGCTGGTTGCAGCCGAGCTTCATGCCGGCGTCGATGTCCTCGGGCGTGGCCAGGCCTTCGGCCAGCACGAAGAAGGCTTCGTTGATCATGGGCACCAGGATGCGGTTGACCACAAAGCCGGGAGCGTTCTTCACGGTGATGGGGCTCTTGCCCAGCGCCAGGGCCATGGCCTTGACGGCGTCGTGCGTGGCGTCGCTGGTCTGCAGGCCGCGGATGATCTCCACCAGCGCCATCATGGGCACGGGGTTGAAGAAGTGCATACCGATGAACTTGTCGGCGCGGCTGGTGGCGGCGGCCAGCTTGGTGATGGAGATCGACGAGGTGTTGGAGGCAATGATCACATCGGGGCCGACGATGCCGTCGACCTGCTGGAGGATCTTGAGCTTGAGCGCGTAGTTTTCGGTGGCGGCCTCGATCACCAGCTGGGCGGCCTTGAGGTCGTCGTAGCTGGTGGAGACCTTGATGCGCGCCAGGGCGGCGTCCTTGTCGGTGGCGCTGATCTTTTCCTTCTTGATCAGGCGGTCCAGGCTGCCGGCCACCGTGGCCAGGCCTTTTTGCACGGCGGCGTCAGAAATATCCACCATCACCACGTTGATGCCCGACACGGCGCAGGCCTGCGCGATGCCGTTGCCCATGGTGCCGGCACCAATGATGCCAACGGTTTGAATCGTCATAGAAAAAGCCCTCTTCATAAGTGAAACAGACAGCCGAGATGGTAAGGGGAGCGCATGTTTGTTCGGTTATCGTGTCGGCATACTGCTGCAACGCATGGCGGAAGAGACAAGAATCCATGTTCGACTACATCGTGATCGGTGGCGGATCGGCCGGCGCCGTGCTGGCGGGGCGCCTGACCGAAGACCCCGGTGTGCGCGTGTGCCTGCTGGAGGCCGGACCCGCCGACAAAAGCGTTTTCATCCATTGCCCCGCCGGGCTGGCCGTGATGGCGAAGTTCGAACTCAACAGCTGGGGGCAGGACACCACGCCGCAGCCCGCGCTCAACGGGCGCCGGGGCTATCAGCCCCGGGGCAAGGTGCTGGGGGGCTCGAGTTCGATCAATGCCATGGTGTACGTGCGCGGCCAGCATGCCGATTACGACCACTGGGCAGCGCAGGGCAACCCCGGCTGGGGTTGGGCCGATGTCAAGCCCTACTTTTTGCGCGCTGAAAACAACGAACGCGGCGCGAACGCATGGCATGGCCAGGGTGGCCCGCTGAACGTGGCCGATCTGCGCGCGCCCCACCGGTTCAGCCAGTTTTTCACCGAGGCGGGAGTGCAGGCCGGCTACCCGCACAACCCCGATTTCAACGGCGCCACGCAGGAAGGCGTGGGTCTGTACCAGGTCACGCACCAGAACGGCGAGCGCCACAGCGTGGCCAAGGGCTACCTCACTCCGCACCTGGCGCGGCCCAACCTGCAGGTCATCACCCAGGCCCACGCCACGCGGGTGCTGCTGCAGGGCCGCCGCGCCGTGGGCGTGGAGTACCGCCAGGGCGGCCAGCTGCACCAGCTGCGGGCCGCGCGCGAGGTGCTGCTGAGTGCGGGCGCGCTGCTGTCGCCGCAGCTGCTGATGCTGTCGGGCATCGGCCCGGGGGCGCAGTTGCAGCGCCATGGCATCGCGGTGCAGCTCGACCTGCCGGGCGTGGGGCAGCACCTGCACGACCATCCCGACGTGGTGCAGGTCATGGATGCGCCGGGCCTGACCGACCTGTTCGGGCTGTCGCTGCCCGGCATGGTGAACGTGGCGCGCGGCATGCTGCAGTGGCGCCGCAGCCGCACCGGCATGCTCACCACCAATTTCGCCGAGGCCGGGGGCTTCATCAGGAGCGATCCGTCCGAACCTACGCCTGATCTGCAACTGCATTTCGTGGTCGGCAAGCTGCTGGACCATGGCCGCAAGACCGTGCTGGGCCATGGCTACTCGTCCCATGTCTGCCTGCTGCAGCCCAGGAGCCGCGGCACCGTCTCGCTGGCCAGCAAGGACCCGCTGCAGCTGCCGCTGGTGGACCCGCAGTTTCTGCAGGACCTCGACGACATGGTGCGCATGGTGCGCGGTGTGCGGCGGATGCGCAGCATTCTGAACCAGCCGGCGCTGGCACGGTTTGGCGCCAGGGAGCAGGCCGCGTCAGCCGGTGCCCGCACCGATGCGCAGATCGAGCAGTTCATCCGCCAGCATGCCGACACCATCTACCACCCCGTGGGCTCCTGCCGCATGGGACCGGGCCCGCTGGATGTGGTGGATGCCCAGTTGCGCGTGCATGGCATGCAGGGGCTGCGCGTGGTGGACGCGTCCATCATGCCGCGCATCGTGAGCGGCAACACCAACGCGCCGGTCGCCATGATTGCCGAAAAGGCGGTGGACTTGCTGCGCGCCGCAGTGCAGGGCTGAATAAGCGCGTTTTTCGGCTGTAGCGGTTGCCTGGTAAACGCTGATAGCTGTATAAAAACGAGCAAAATCAGGCGCGAAACCGCCGGCGTGTGAGCGCCAGCGCCACCCAGAAGGCCGCCACGGTGGTGGCCACCAGCACTGCGGCGTGGCGCAGCGCGTGGTCGGGCCACTGGTCCATGAACAGCGGCCGCACCAGTTCCACGGCATTGGTCAGCGGCAGCCAGTCGGAGATGCTGCGCACGAGGGGCGGCAACTGTTCGCGCGGAAAGAACACGCCCGACAGGAACATCATGGGCGTGAGCACCAGCGTGAAGTAGTAGGTGAAAAAATCGTAGCCCTTGGCCAGCGCGTTGAAGATGAGTGCAATGCTGGAAAACATGATGCCCACGCCCAGCAGCACCGGCCAGGCCACCAGCAATTTGGGGCTGTGGCTGATGGAGAGCGCCAGCATCACGCCCATGATGGCGGTCACGGTGAACAGCGCCTTGAACGCGGCCCACAGCATCTCGGCCAGCACCACGTCGTCCAGGCGGATGGGCGCGTTCATGATGCCGTCCCAGGTTTTCTGCACATGCATGCGCGAGAACGCCGAATACAGTGCCTCGAAGCTGGCGGCGTTCATGGCGCTCATGCAGATCGAGCCGCTGGCCAGGAACAGGATGTAGGGCACTTTTTGCCCGTCCACGCTCAGCTCGCCCACCAGCGCCCCCATGCCGTAGCCAAAGGCCACCAGCCACATCAGCGGTTCGGCGATGTTGCCCACCAGGCTGGGAATGGCCAGCTTGCGCCACACCAGCAGGTTGCGCAGGAACACCGGCCAGCAGCGGGCGGAAAGGCGGGGTGGGCGCCATACCGACGCCGTGGGCGGAGCGGCGGTGGCGGCGGAAGAAGGGGCAGTGGACATGGGCTGATTGTGCGACGGCCAGGGAATGGGTGCGCAACCGCATGCGCACCTTATTAAGAGCTGAAAATGGCTATGGCGCCCGCACAACAAGCGCCAATAGCTATCAATTTAAAAGCGAATTTCGCGCACTCAACCGTCCTCGCGGATCTGCCGCCCGGTCAGTTTGAGGAACAGATCCTCCAGGTTGGCCGGCCGGTGCAGCGTGCGCAGATGGCCCTGCTGGCCCACTGCCTGCAGCAGCGGCTGGGCGTTCTGGGTGTAGAAGAAAACGGTCTCGCCGCTGACCTCCACGCGCGCGGCCAGCGCGCGCAGGGCATCGTCATGGGCCAGGGCCACGGCACCCACGCCATAGACCTCCACCACGTCGGGCTCCAGGTGCCGGGCGATCAGCTCGCGCGGGCGGCCCTCGGTGATCTTCCTGCCATGGTCCAGCACCAGCAGGCGCGAGCACAGGCGTTCGGCCTCGTCCATGAAATGGGTGGTGAGCAAAATGGACTTGCCTTGTTGCAGCAGCCGTTGCAAGCGCTCCCACATCAGGTGGCGGGCCTGGGGGTCGAGGCCCGTGGTGGGCTCATCGAGCAGCAGCAGGCGCGGGTCGTTCACCAGCGCCCGGGCCAGCGACAGGCGCCGCTTCATGCCGCCCGACAGCTCGCCGGGCTTGGCATGCGCCTTGTGCGTGAGCGCCGCGAATTCGAGCAGGCGCGGCACGCGCTCGTCCATCACCGCGCCCTTGAGCCCGAAGTAGCGGCCGAAGACGCGCAGGTTCTCGGCGCAGGTGAAATCCGGGTCCAGCGTGTCGAACTGGGTCACCACGCCCAGCTGGGCCTTGATGGCCAGGGCATCGCGGGGCATCCGCAGCGGGGGCGCGCCCGTCCCCGGGTCAAACTGCACGGTGCCGCCGTCGGGGGCGGTGTGCCCCAGGCACATGCGGATGGTGGTGGTCTTGCCGGCGCCATTGGGGCCGATCACGCCCAGGCATTCACCCGGGGCAATGGAGAACGAGACACCATCGACCACCCTGGTGTCGCCGTAGCGCTTGCTCAGTTGCGAGGCGGTGAAGAGTTCCGTCATGGGCCGATTGTGGGCGATCTGCCGGGAGCCCGCGCCGGGGCGTCGGAGCAACCAGATTGAATAACAACGGGTCTGTGACGCCTTATGGGTCAGCGCTGGCAGCTATTGAAAACGAAGTGATTGGCGGCCGCTTGGGCACCCGGCGCCGACGCGCGGGCTTACTGGAACGCCACCTCGGCGAAGCTGCGCAGCTTGCGGCTGTGCAGGCGCTGCACGCCGCCCTCGCGCAGGATCTCGACGGCGCGCATGCCGATGCGCAGGTGCTGGTCCACGCGTTCGCGGTAGAAGTGGTTGGCCATGCCGGGCAGCTTGATCTCGCCGTGCAGGGGCTTGTCGCTCACGCACAGCAGGGTGCCGTAGGGCACGCGAAAGCGAAAACCGTTGGCGGCGATGGTGGCGCTTTCCATGTCCAAGGCCACGGCCCGGCTCTGGCTGAAGCGGCGCTGGGGCAGGTTGTCGGGCAGCAGCTCCCAGTTGCGGTTGTCGGTGCTGGCCACGGTGCCGGTGCGCATGATGCGCTTGAGTTCGTCGCGGCCCATGCGCGTGACGTCGGCCACGGCCTGCTCCAGCGCCAGCTGGATCTCCGACAGCGCCGGAATGGGCACCCACAGCGGCAGCTCTTCGTCGAGCACATGGTCCTCGCGCACATAGGCGTGGGCCAGCACGTAGTCGCCCAGCTGCTGGGTGTTGCGCAGGCCGGCGCAGTGGCCCAGCATCATCCAGGCGTGCGGGCGCAGCACGGCGATGTGGTCGGTGATGGTCTTGGCATTGGCCGGGCCCACGCCGATGTTGACCATGGTGATGCCGCTGCGGTCGGCGCGCACCAGGTGGTAGGCCGGCATTTGCGGCAGGCGCGGCGGCGGCGCACCGAGCTCGTCGCCTGGCTCGGCGGCCAGGCCCGCGCGGCGCGTGACCACGTTGCCGGGCTCGATGAAGGCGATGTATTCGCTGTCCGGCTTGGCCATTTCGGCGTGGCCCAGGCGCACGAACTCGTCGATGTAGAACTGGTAGTTCGTGAACAGCACGAAATTCTGGAACCACTCGGGCTGCGTGCCTGTGTAGTGGCGCAGGCGGTGCAGCGAATAGTCCACGCGCGGTGCCGTGAACAGTGACAGCGGTTGCGCCTCGCCGGGGCGGTGCTGGTGCGTGCCGTTGGCGATGCCGTCGTCCATGGCGGCCAGGTCGGGCAGGTCGAACAGGTCGCGCATCAGCATGCGGCGCTCGGGGCTCAGCGTGCCCTCCACATGGTCGTGCTCGGCGAACGAGAAGTGGATGGGGATGGGGTGGGCGCTGGTGCCCACCTCCAGCTCCACGCTGTGGCTGTGGCGCAGCAGGCGGAACTGCTCGGCGTAGTAATCGGCGAACAGATCGGGGCGGGTGAGGGTGGTTTCGTAGCGACCGGGGCCCTCCACGAAGCCGTAGGCCAGCTGGCTGTCGGCCCGCGCCACGGTGGTGGTGTGCACGCGCACGAAGGGGTAGAACGCGCGCACGGCGCCGTCAGGCGTCTCGCCGGCCACGAAGCGCTGCATGGCCGCGCGCAGGTGGCCGATCTGCTGCTGGTAGATGCGCTGCACCTGGGCCAGCGCGTCGGTGGGGTCGGTGTGGCGGGTGGGGGCGATGAAGTCGGGGATCTGCGGCATGCGCCTATTGTCCACACGCGGGCGCAGCCGGTGTGACAGGCGCCTGCATTTGGGTCAGCCAGCGCTGGGTGGCCTGCGCATCCAGAGGGGCCGACACCAGAAAGCCCTGTGCCAGGTCGCACCCCAGGCGGCGCAGCAGGTCCTGCTGTTCTGCCGTTTCCACGCCCTCGGCCACGGTTTGGAGTTGCAGGCTGTGGCCCAACTGGACGATGGCGGTAACGATGGCCACGTCGTCTGCGCTGTGGGGCGTGTCCTTGACGAACGAGCGGTCGATCTTGAGCTTGTCGATGGGGTAACGCTTGAGATAGGCCAGCGAGGAATAGCCCGTGCCGAAGTCGTCAATGGTCACGCCCACGCCCAGCGTCTTGATGGCCTGGAGGGTTTCCCGCACCTGCCCCGTGTGGTGCATCAGCACCGACTCGGTGAGTTCGATTTCCAGGAACCGGGGCGGCAGCCCGGTGGCATGCAGCACGGCGGCGATTTCGCCGGCCACGTCACGCTGGCGAAACTCCAGCGCCGACAGGTTCACGGCCACCGGCACCCTGGCGAGGCCTTCGTCCTGCCAGGCCTTGAGCTGGCGGCAGGCCTCGTGCATGACCCAGCGGCCAATCGGCGTGATGAGCCCGCGCGATTCGGCGAAGGTGATGAATTCGTCCGGGCCCACCAGGCCCCGCTCGGGGTGGCGCCAGCGCACCAGGGCCTCAAAGCCCTGCAGCGAGCCGTCGGCCAGGCAGATCTGCGGCTGGTAATGCAGCACGAAGGCGTTGGTGGCAATGGCTTCGCGCAACAGACGCTCCTGGTGCAGCACGTCGGTGGCGCGCACGTCCATGCCGGGACGGTAGAACTGCCGGTTGCCGCGGCCACTTTCCTTGGCGTGGTACATCGCGTTATCGGCGCAGCGCAGCAGACCCTCGGCGGTGGTGTCGTCGCCCGGAAACACGCTGATGCCGATGGAGGGCGACATCGTGAGCGGCAGCAGGCCTACCGTGAAGGTGCTGCGCATGGCTTCGAGCAGCTTGTCGGCCACCATGGCGGCATCGTTGGGCGTGTGGATGTCGGTCAGCACGGCCACGAACTCGTCGCCACCGAGCCGTGCCACCAGGTCGGTGTCGCGCACGCTCTGGCGCAGGCGTTCGGCCACGTCGCACAGCAACTGGTCGCCCGCGTGGTGGCCCAGCGAATCGTTGACGGTCTTGAAGTGGTCCAGATTGATGAACAACACGGCCACCGGGGATGTGCGCCTGCGCGCCATCGGCAGCAGCTTGCCCAGCTGCTCCATCAGGAAACGGCGGTTGGGCAGCCGGGTCAGGGCATCGTGCAGCGCCAGAAAGGTTTCGCGTTCCTGGGCTTCTTTGCGTGCCGTGATGTCGCGCACCACCACGATGCGGTAGTCGGCATGCAGGTGCGGCATGGTCTTGCCCACCACCTCGACGGGAATGGCGTGCCCATCCTTGTGTCGAATGGTTATTTCGTAGGGGTCTTCACGGCCTGTGCGGGTGTATTCATGGGCGGCGGCGCGCCACTCGTGGCTGATGAAGCTGAAGATCGACAGGCCCAGCACTTCCTGCAGGCTGTAGCCCGTGAGCCGTGTCAGCGCATCGTTGCCGTCGATGATGAAGCCGTCGCGGTGGAACACGATGGCTTCGTCCGTGGCCTCGGTGAACTTGCGCATGCGCTCTTCACTCTGGCGCACGGTGTGCTCGGCCTGCCAGCGGTCGGTGATGTCCGTGATCAGCACAAACGAGCCCAGTTGCTCGTTGTCCGCATTGAAATGGGGGATGAGGTTGACCTCGATCATGCGGGTTTCGCCCTGCGGCAGGGTCTGCTCGCGCGTGTATTTCACGTGCTCTGCGCGGATCGAGCGCTCGACATACGGCTGGATGGCCTGCCAGGCCGTGTCGCCGATGGCCTCCTGTACCGTCAGGCCGATGATGGATTCGGTGGTGTGGCCGTTGTAGGCCGCATACCCCTGGTTGGCGAACTGGCAGCGCATTCCGGGCAGGTCGAAATAGGCCATCAGAGCGGGGATGGAGTCTGCGATGAGTCGCAGCAAGGCATCGCTGGAGCTTCGGGGTTGGGAGAGGGAGGCCGAGGCGCGGGGTTCTTGCATGTTGGATGCGTGTTTTCTTGCTTATAGCCGATTGCCGTGCGATAAGGATTGGGGCCATTGCGCATGGCGCGCGGCGTGGGATGCAGGCCCCCCTTTATGTCACCATGCGGCAGGGTCTGGAAACGAAAGGTGCACAAGCCCCATGCAGGATCTGGCAGGTTTTTCCACGGCGCTGGCCGTGCTGGCGAGCGCGACGGGATGCGGTTTGCTCATGGGTATCGAGCGCGAGCGTCGCAAGGGCGAGGGGCCGGGCCGGGCGCCGGCCGGGGTGCGGTCGTTCACGCTGGCGTCCATCGGTGGGGCGGCGGCCGCGCTGACGGGCATGGAGGCCCTGGTGGTGGTCGGGGCCGCGTTGGTGGCTGCTTTGACCGTGGTGGCTTATGCCCGCGACCGCTCGGGCGACCCGGGGGTCACCACCGAAATCGCGCTGCTGCTGGCCTACCTGATCGGGGTGACCTGCGCGCGCGACCAGTTGCTGGCCGCTGCGCTGGCAGTGGTGGTGACGGGGCTGCTGGCGCTGCGGGATGCGTTGCACCAGTTCTCCAGCCAGTGGCTGCAGCCCGGCGAGGTGCGCAGCGGGCTCATTCTGGCGGCGCTGGCCCTGCTGGTGTATCCGCTGGCTCCCGACACACCCTTGTGGCAGGGGGCGCTGAACCCGCGCCTGGTGGTGCGCCTGGTCATCGTTCTGCTGGTGATCCAGTCCCTGGCGCATGTGGCCAAGCGGCTGATGCAGGCGCGCCATGCGCTGGCCCTGTCGGCGCTGGCGTCGGGGTTTGTGTCGAGCACCGCCACCATTGCCAGCCTGGGCATGGAGGTGCGCGCGGGGCAGGCCACGCCGCGCGTCCATGGGGCGGCTGCCGTGCTGTCGTGTGTGGCCACCATGGTCCAGATCGTGGTGGTGGCCGCCACGGTGCAGCCCCAGTGGCTCGCACGGCTGTGGCTGCCCGCCTTGGCGGGTGGCTGTGTGGCGGCGGCCCTGGGGTGGTGGGGCGGGCGCGGTGTGGCGCACCGGCAGGTGCCCGCGCCCGCAGCCGAGGGAGAGGCGGTTGCCGGCATGTTGCCCGACACGCCCATGTTCAAGCTGCGCGACGCCTTGCTCATTGCCGCCCTGCTCACGGGCATCCAGGTGGGGATGCAGCTGCTGACGGCGTGGCAGGGCGATGCGGGCATGCTGGCCGGTGCCCTGCTGGCGGCCCTGGCGGATGTGCACGCCGCCACGGCCGCGGTGCTGGTGAGGGGCGGCCCGGACAGCGTTGCGGCACCCGCCATTGCGTCTGCGCTGATGGTGGCGCTGCTGGTGCATGCCGGCAGCAAGAGCGCGGTGGCGCTGGCCAGCGGCGGCTGGCGCTATGCGCTGGCCGTGGCGCCGGGCATTCTGGCGCACACGCTGGCCTTTGTGGGGGTGCTGGCCCTGCAATAGCCATCCGCGGGTGCTGGCGTACCCCGGCCAGCAAAGGGGCACCGGATAATCAACCCATGACCTCCAAAGAAAACCAAGCCCGCACTGATTTCAGCGCGCTGGCCCTGAGCCCCGCTACGCTGGCCCTGAGCCCCGCTACGCTGGCCAACTTGCAGCAGCTGGGCTACACCACCATGACGCCCATCCAGGCGGCCAGTCTGCCGCCGGCATTGCTGGGCAAGGACCTGATCGCCCAGGCCAGCACCGGCAGCGGCAAGACCGCCGCGTTTGCGCTGGCCCTGCTGGCCAACCTCAACCCCCGCCGGTTTGCGGTGCAGGCGCTGGTGCTGTGCCCCACGCGCGAGCTGGCCGACCAGGTCACTACCGAAATCCGCCGCCTGGCACGGGCCGAGGAGAACATCAAGGTGGTGACTCTGTGCGGTGGTGTGCCGCTGCGCGGCCAGATGCTGAGCCTGGAGCATGGCGCCCACATCGTGGTGGGCACGCCCGGCCGCGTGATGGACCATCTGGAACGCCAGCACCTCACGCTGGAGGCGCTGAACACCCTGGTGCTCGACGAGGCCGACCGCATGCTCGACATGGGCTTCTTCGACGACATCGCCACCGTGGCCCGCCAGTGCCCCGCACAGCGCCAGACCCTGCTGTTCTCGGCCACCTACCCCGAAGGCATCGCCAAGCTCAGCGCCCAGTTCATGAAGTCGCCCGTGCAGATCACCGTGCAGGCCCAGCACGCCGAGGGCAAGATCGAGCAGCGCTGGTACGAGGTGAAGAACAGCGAGCGCCTGCACGCGGTGTCGCTGCTGCTCAACCATTTCCGGCCCGAATCGTCGATAGCGTTCTGCAATACCAAGCAGCAGTGCCGCGACCTGGTGGCCGTGCTGCAGGCCCAGGGGTTCAGCGCGCTGGCGCTGTTTGGCGAGCTGGAACAGCGCGAGCGCGACCAGGTGCTGGTGCAGTTTGCCAACAGGAGCTGCTCGGTGCTGGTGGCCACCGACGTGGCGGCGCGCGGCCTGGACATCGCCAACCTGGCCGCCGTGATCAACGTGGATGTGACGCCCGACCCCGAGGTGCACATCCACCGCATCGGCCGCACGGGCCGGGGCGACGCTGAAGGCCTGGCACTCAACCTGGCCAGCCTGGACGAGATGGGCAGCGTGGGCAAGATCGAGGTGCTGCAAGGCCGCGAATCGCGCTGGTTCCCGGTGGCGGACCTCGCGCCCACGGGCAACGGCCCGCTGGTGCCGCCCATGGTCACCCTCCAGATCATCGGTGGCCGCAAGGAGAAGATCCGCGCCGGCGACGTGCTGGGCGCGCTGACCGGCGACATGGGCTACACCCGCGCGCAGATCGGCAAGATCAATGTGAACGACTTCTCCACCTACGTGGCCGTGGACCGCGCCATCGGCGCCCAGGCCGTCCAGCGCCTGAACCAGGGCCGCGTGAAGGGCAAGACCGTGAAGGCGCGGCTGGTGACGGGCGAGGAATGATCAGCCTGTTGCAGCGCGTACGGCAGGCGCGCGTGGAGATTGCCGGCGAGGTGGTGGGCGCCATTGGCCCCGGCCTGCTGGTGCTGGTGTGCGCCGAGCGCGGCGACACCGAAGCCGAGGCCGACAGGCTGCTGGCCAAGCTTCTGAAGCTGCGCATCTTCGGTGACGACGCGGGCAAGATGAACCGCAGCGTGCAGGACCTCGATGGCCAGGGCGGGGCGGGCGGCCTGTTGCTGGTCAGCCAGTTCACCCTGGCCGCCGACACCACGGGCGGCAACCGCCCCAGCTTCACGCAGGCGGCGGCGCCAGATGAAGGGCGCAGGCTCTATGACTACCTGGTGGCGCAGGCCCGCGCGGTCCACGCCACGGTGGCCACCGGCCAGTTTGCCGCCGACATGCAGGTGCATCTGGTGAACGACGGGCCGGTAACGATTCCCCTGCGCGTGGCGCCTGCCGCCAGTTAATTGCACCGGCGCCTTCACCGCGGTCGTCCCACCCGGAATGGACAGGGCTACCATGTATTTTTTCGCAGGAGTTTTCCATGTACGAAAAGATTCTGGTTCCCGTGGATGGCAGCGCCACGTCGCTGGCGGGGCTGCAGGAGGCGATTGCCCTGGCGCGGGTGATGGGCTCGACGATCCGGCTTTTGCATGTGGTGGACGAAATCTCGTTCATGACGAGCTTCGAGTCGAGCATGGCGCTGACCGCAGAAGTGTTCGAGTCGCTCAAGAAGGCCGGCCAGGAAGTGCTGCAGGACGCCCAGAACCGGGTGCGTGCCGCCGGGGTGCCGGTGGAGACCGAGCTGTATGAAAGCTACGCCGGGCGTGTGAGCGACCTCGTGATCACCAAGGCCAGGGAATGGGGTGCGCAACTCATCGTGCTGGGCACCCATGGCCGGCGCGGCGTGGGCCGCATGCTGCTGGGCAGCGATGCCGAGCAGGTGCTGCGCCAGTCGCCGGTGCCCGTGCTGCTGGTGCGCGGGGCCTGAACCGGGCCTGTTCCTGAAATAAGCGAACCATGGCGCATGCCCCGCAGGCTGCACCGCCGCAGGCCAGGGCGCTGGCCTGGCCTGCCGCCCCGGATAGACCGTCAGTTGCCTCATTCCGTTGCCAGACCATTCGTGTCCAGGCGCGAAGCCGCAGACAGTGCTGCAGCATGGCAAGGCGAAGCAACAACGACACGGATGGTCTGGAAATGGAATTACTGGCGCCAGAAGAACAGGGCGGCCATCACCAGCCCCGTCGCCACGATGCCCCAGCGCAACATGGGCGCCGGAATGCGCCGCGCCACGCGCGCGCCGCCGTAGCCGCCTGCGGTGGCGGCCACCATCATCATCAGCGCCTGCGGCCACAGCACCAGGCCGCCTGCGGCGTAAATGGCCACCGCGATCGCGGTGAGCAGGGCCGACACCCAGTTCTTCAGGCCGTTCATGGCGTTGAGATTCGTCTGCCCGAGCAGCCCGAACAGCGCCAGCAGCAAGATGCCCAGGCCGCCGTTGAAGTAGCCGCCGTAGGCCGCCACGGCCAGCACGCCCAGGGTGGCCTTGGCGGTCGAAGGCTGACCGCCGGCCAGCACCTTGCGCAACTGCGGTCCGAACGCAAACAGCGCCGTGGCCGCCAGCAGCAGCCAGGGCACGACGCGGCGGAAGGTGGCGTCGGGCGTGACCAGCAGCAGCGCCGCGCCCGCCGCGCCACCGAGGAGCGACAGCACCACCAGCAGGCGCATCGACAGACCGGGCGGCGGGGCCGTGTCTTCGCGAAAGCCCCAGGCGCCCGCCAGGTAGCCCGGCAGCAGGGCCACGGTGCCGGTGGCGTTGGCCACCACGGGCGGCACGCCGGTGAAGACCAGGGCGGGCAAGGTCAGAAAACTGCCGCCTCCGGCAACGGCATTGAGGGCACCGGCCACGAAGGCGGCGGCAAGCAGCAGAGCGGTTTCCAACATGTCTTAGAACCTGTTCAATGTCTTTTTGGAGATCACAGGGGAGTGCGATCGGGATGCGTGGATGCTTCGGATGCGCCGCATGGGCTCATGCCCATGCAAGCAGCCGGGGCGTCCAACCGCCCGATGTCACGCCAACCCTTCGGGCAAGTGCCTTGCCGGGCGGTCTGCGGCGTTGCGGCGTTGCGGCGTTGCGGCGATCTTAGGTGGAGACCCACCCGTATTGGCGGGCAATTGGGTGCAAAAAAGGTGCAATTGCTTTGCCGTGGGCCATCCTGCGCCCGGCGCTATTTCTCGTAAGGGTCGGCAAACCCCAGTTCCTGCAGGATGGCGGTTTCGTAGTCCTCCATCTCCTGCGCATCTGCTTCGCTGGTTTCGTGGTCCCAGCCCTGGGCGTGCAGGGCGCCGTGCACCAGCAGATGGGCGTAGTGCTCCTCCAGGCCCTTGTTCTGTTCGCGCGCCTCGCGCTCGACCACGGGGGCGCAGAGCACCAGGTCTGCCGTCACCACGGGCTCCTGCGTGTAATCGAAGGTGAGCACGTTGGTGGCGTAGTCCTTGTGCCGGTAGTCGCGGTTCAGGGCCTGGCCTTCGTCGGCATCGACGATGCGCACGGTGATTTCCGCATCGCTGGCCAGCGCGTGGCGGATCCAGCGCGTGACCTTGTGGCGTGGCAGCACGGCGCGGTGGGCAGCGGCACCGTCAAAACGGCCAAACTGCAGTGACAGGGAGAGTTGTTTCAAGGTCATTGATGCCTCTAGCGCGGATGTATCAGGCGCTACTTGCTATGAAAAAAGGGGAGGTCAGGCGGCGCGGTTGCGTGTGGCCGGCGCGCGGCGGGACGCGTCATAGGCGTCCACAATGCGCGCTACCAGCGGGTGGCGCACCACGTCGGCACTGGTGAAGCGCGTCACGGCAATGCCTTTCACGCGCTTGAGCACCCGCTCGGCGTCGACCAGGCCACTCATCGCGCCCTTGGGCAAATCGATCTGGCTCACATCGCCCGTGACCACGGCCTTGGCGCCAAAGCCGATGCGGGTGAGGAACATCTTCATCTGCTCGGGCGTGGTGTTCTGGGCTTCGTCCAGAATCACGAAGGCGTTGTTCAGCGTGCGCCCGCGCATGAAGGCCAGCGGGGCGATCTCGATGGCGTTGCGTTCGAAGGCCTTTTGCACCTTGTCGTAGCCCATCAGCTCGTAGAGCGCGTCGTACAGCGGCCGCAGATACGGGTCCACCTTCTGTGCCAGGTCGCCCGGCAGGAAGCCCAGGCGCTCGCCCGCCTCCACGGCGGGGCGGGTCAGCACGATGCGCTGCACGGCGCTGCGTTCCAGTGCATCCACGGCGCAGGCCACGGCCAGATAGGTCTTGCCCGTGCCGGCCGGGCCGATGCCGAAGGTGATGTCGTGCGCGGCGATGTTTTCGAGGTACAGGTTCTGCATGGGCGTGCGCCCGCGCAGGTCGGCCCGGCGGGTGTTGAGCACGATGGCGCCCTCGGGCGCTTCCACCAGCGCAGCATCGCCGGCCAGCATGAGCTGCAGGTAGTCTTCGGTGATGGGGCGCTCGGCCATCTCGTACAGGGCCTGCAGCAGTTCCATGGCCTGCGTGGCCTTGGCCTTGGGGCCATCCACCTTGAACTGCTCGTGCCGGTGCGCAATGTTCACCGACAGCGCAATCTCGATGGTGCGCAGATGCACGTCGGCCGGTCCGCACAGGTGCGTCAGCCGGGTGTTGTTGTGGGGAGTGAAGGTGTGGCGCAGGATCACGCGGATAATTCCAGTCAGACAAAGGAAAACACGGCAAGAAGGACGGCGCAGCAGTGGCTGCATTCGCCGGCAAAGGACATCCATGATAGGCAAATTGACCGGCACCCTGCTGGAGAAGAACCCGCCCGAGGTGCTGCTCGACTGCCACGGCGTGGGCTACGAGGTGCATGTGCCCATGAGCACCTTCTACAACCTGCCCGCTGTGGGCGAGCGCGTGGGCCTGCTCACGCAGTTCATCGTGCGCGAGGATGCGCAGCTGCTGTATGGCTTTGCCACGGTGCCCGAGCGGCAGGCGTTCCGCGAACTCATCAAGATCAGTGGCGTGGGCCCGCGCACTGCGCTGTCCATCCTCTCGGGCATGGGCGTGGGCGATCTGGCGCAGGCCATCACGCTGCAGGAGGCGGGTCGCCTCGTCAAGGTGCCGGGCATCGGCAAGAAGACCGCAGAGCGCCTGCTGCTGGAACTCAAGGGCAAGCTGGGCGCCGACATGGGCACGGCCCACGCGCATGCCACCAGCGAGGCGCAGGCCGATATCCTGCAGGCGCTGCTGGCACTGGGTTACAACGACAAGGAGGCGGCGGCGGCGCTGAAGGCCTTGCCGCCGGATGTGGGTGTCAGTGACGGCATCAAGCTGGCGCTCAAGGCGCTGGCGAAATAACCCCAACCCTCAGATTTCAGGAAGATATGGCAATGAAGCTCCGGTATTCGATGCATTGGGTGTGCGCTGCGGGTGCAGCGCTGCTGGTGGCCGCTTGCGGCGGTGGCGGCGGGGGCGATTCGCCGGCGCCAGAGGTATCGGCGGCCGACCGGATCGAGCCCTTTGACCCGAGCCTGGGCAAGGCGGCGAAGGCAGCGGCATTCCCGTTGCGCACTGCCGGGCGTGCACCGCAGGCCACACCCGTGCGGCTGGGGCCGCTGGCGGCCACAGCGCTGCAGCCCCTGCAGAAAAAGGCCGCGTCCATCCCGGGCAGCGGCATGCGCCAGCAAATTGGCCTGGCCCGGGAGGTGAGCGCCACGGCCACTTCATCGGGCCTGCGGGGCCAGTTGCAATGGTCTCCCACCGACCGGGGCACGCAGCGTGCCGCCATCCGCTTTGCGGCGGAAGGTGCGCAGGGCGTGCGCCTGGGGCTGCTGGTGCGTTCGCTGCCGGCGGGCACCACGCTGCGGTTTTATGCGCAGAGCGGTGACGCGGCGTTCGAGGTGTCGGGCCAGGAGGTGCTGGGCACCCTGGCGCGCAACCTGCAGGCGGGAGACACCGGCGATGCGGCGCGCACTTACTGGAGCCCCGATTTCGGCGGCGCCGAGACCACGCTGGAGCTGGAGCTGCCGGCCAGCGCCGACCTGGACCAGCTCGACATCGCCGTGCCCACGCTGTCGCACTTTTTTGTTTCGCCGGAGCGTGCGGCGCAAAACAGCCTGACCAAGGTGGGCGAGGCGGCCACCTGCAACATCGACGTGTCGTGCCGGCCCGAATACAGCAGCGAAAGCCGTTCGGTGGCGCGCATGATTTTTGTGGACAACGGCAGCACCTTCGTCTGCACGGGCACGCTGCTCAATGATGCACAGTCGAGCGCCACCCCGTATTTTCTGAGCGCCAACCACTGCGTTTCCACGCAGACGGCGGCGTCTTCCGTGACGACCGACTGGTTCTACCGATCGGCCGCTTGCAACACCACCGAGGTCAACGCGGGCGCGCGGCGCCTGAATGGCGGCGCAACCCTGCTGTACGCGCAGGAGGCCACCGACACATCGTTCATGCGGCTCAACGCAGCGCCACCGGACGGTATCGTGTTTGCCGGCTCCTATTTTGGCGCCGTGGCCGTGGGCGCCGGCATGGCCGGCATCCACCACCCCCAGGGCGATCTGCAAAAGCTCAGCGAGGGGGCGGTGAAGCAGTTCAACAATTGCACCTTTGAGACCTGCCAGGTCAGCACACCCCAGGATGGGCGTTTTCTGGCTGTGGGCTGGAATGCCGGTACCACCGAGGGTGGCAGCAGTGGCTCCAGCCTGTTCCTGCCCATTGGCAGCAAGCGCTACGTGGCAGGGCAGCTGCTGGGCGGTGCCGCGAGTTGCCAGAATCCCTCCAGCTACGACTACTACGGCCGTTATGACCTGGCATTCCAGGTGGCCCTCAAGAACTGGCTGAAACCGGCGCCATGAACCGGCACCCCAACCGCCCGCAGGGGCCGCACATGGCATGACCATCCAGACCGACGATTTCGCCCCCGCGCCGCCCAAGCGCGTGATCTCCGCCGCACCCGCATCGCCGCAGGAAGAAGCCATCGAGCGCGCGTTGCGCCCCAAGCTGCTGCAGGAATACGTGGGCCAGGCCAAGGCGCGCGAGCAGCTCGAGATCTTCATCGGCGCAGCCAAAAAGCGCGATGAGGCGCTGGACCATGTGCTGCTGTTCGGCCCGCCCGGCCTGGGCAAGACCACGCTCAGCCATATCATCGCGGCCGAACTGGGCGTGAACCTGCGCCAGACCAGCGGCCCCGTGCTGGAAAAGCCCAAGGACCTGGCCGCGCTGCTGACCAACCTCGAAAAGAACGACGTCCTGTTCATCGACGAGATCCACCGCCTGAGCCCGGTGGTCGAGGAAATCCTCTACCCCGCGCTGGAGGACTACCAGATCGACATCATGATCGGCGAAGGCCCGGCGGCGCGCTCCATCAAGCTCGACCTGCAGCCCTTCACGCTGGTGGGCGCCACCACCCGCGCGGGCATGCTGACCAACCCGCTGCGCGACCGCTTCGGCATCGTCGCGCGCCTGGAGTTCTACACGCCCGAAGAGCTGGCGCGCATCGTCACGCGCAGCGCCGGGCTGCTGGGCACGCCCATGGATGACGAAGGCGGTTTTGAGCTGGCGCGGCGCTCGCGCGGCACGCCGCGCATCGCCAACCGGCTGCTGCGCCGCGTGCGCGACTACGCCGAGGTCAAGGGCTCGGGCCGCATCACGCGCGACATCGCCAACCGGGCGCTGGCCATGCTCGACGTGGACCCGCAGGGCTTTGACGTGATGGACCGCAAGCTGCTGGAGGCGCTGATCCACCGCTTTGACGGCGGCCCCGTGGGCCTGGACAACATCGCCGCCAGCATTGGCGAGGAGGCGGGCACCATCGAGGACGTGATCGAGCCCTATCTCATCCAGCAGGGCTACCTGCAACGTACGCCGCGCGGGCGCATTGCCACGCTGGCCGCCTATCGCCACCTGGGCGTCACGCCCCCGCAGGCGGCGGGCGGACTTTTCTCCGAATGATCGAAGCGCACCCATGGCATTGAGGAATTGGCTGTGAAGCGCCGCTGGCTTGCCGCGGCATTGGGCGCCGCCGTGCTGGTGGTGGCTGCCGGCGTGGCGGCTTGGGCGCTGCGCGGCCCGCAGGTCGATGCGCTGACGGTGCAGTCGGCCCCGCTGGTGCGCACCCTGCAGTTCTCGGCCCGCGTGGCCACGCTGTCGCGCGCGGATGTGGGCAGCACGGTCACCGGCCGGGTGGCGCAGGTGCGCGTGCGCGAAGGCGCGCAGGTGCGCCAGGGCGAGGTGCTGGTGCAGCTCGAATCGGACGAGCTGCGCGCCGCGCTGGCGCAGGCGGTGGCCTCCGAGCGCCAGGCGCAGGCGCGCCTGGCGGGCCTGCGCAGCAGCGGTCGCAGTGCCGCGCAAGCCGCACGGGCCCAGGCCGATGCCACGCTGCAGGCCGCCAGCGCCAGCCTGGCGCGGGTGCAGCAGCTGGTGGCGGACGGTTTTTACAGTCCCGCGCAGCTCGACGAAGCCCGCCGTGCGGTCGATGTGGCCCGGGCGCAGCAGCGCAATGCGCAGGCGCAGATCGAGGCCAACGCCGATGCCGGCACCGACGTGGCGCAGGCGCAGGCACAGCTGGCGCTGTCCCAGGCGGCCACCGTGGCCGCCCAGGCCCGCCTGGCGCAGGCCACGCTGGTGGCGCCCAGCGATGCCCGCGTGCTGGTGCGCGCGGTCGAGCCCGGGCAGATCGTGCAGCCCGGCAAGGCCTTGCTCAGCCTGGCGCTGGCCGGGCCGACCCAGCTGGTGGCCCAGGTGGACGAGCGCTTTCTGGACCAGCTGCAGCCGGGCCAGAAGGCCTCGGTGGTGGCCGATGCGTTTGCTGGCCAGCGCTTTACGGCGCGCGTGCTGTCCATCGCACCGGCGGTGGATGCCCAGCGCGGAGCGGTCGAGGTGAAGTTTGCCCTGGAGCAGCAGGCGCCTGCCTATCTGCGCGAGGACATGACCCTGTCGGTCGAGGTGGAGACCGCCCGGCGCGAAACCGCCCTGGTGCTGCCCCAGTCTGCCTTGCGCGGCGCCGTGGTGGGCGACGCCGGCACCGTGCTGGTGCTGCAGGACGGCCGTGCCCAGGGACGCAGCGTGCGGCTGGGCCTGCGCACGCTCGATGCCGTGGAGGTGCTGGACGGCCTGGCGGAGGGCGACACCGTGCTGCGCGGCGGCACCCTGCAGGCGGGCGAGCGCGTGCGTGCCCGCCCCGTGGAATGGACCGCGGGCGCCGCGGCGCCCGGGGCCGGTGCCCTGGGCAAAGGGCAGGGGGCCGACGCCGGCGCCGCGCTGACCAACGCCATGGGCCGCTGAGCGTGCTGCCATGCTGATCTGGCCCGGCTTCGAGTTGCGTGTGGCGTTGCGCTTTCTGCGCGAGGGGCGCATGCAGACGGTGCTGATCATCGTGGGCGTGGCGGCGGGGGTGGCGGTCATCGCCTACATCTCGGCGCTGATCAACGGCCTGCAATCGAACACCCTGGCCAAGACGCTGGGCGCCCAGGCGCACATCACCTTGCGGGCACCCGATGATCTCGTCACGCCGGCGGCCCTGCCGGTGCCCGGCGCGGCCGTGCTGACCGAAACGCAGCCGCGCGCGCAGCGCCTGCGCGCGGTGGCCAACTGGCAGGCCCTGGTGCCGCTGCTGGAGGGCTTGCCCGAAGTGGCCGGGGTCTCGCCCATGGTGTCGGGCAGCGGCCTGGCGCTGCGCGGCGAGGCATCGCAGGCCATCGCCCTGATGGGCGTGGATCTGGACCGCTATGACCGCGTGGTCGGGCTGCGCTCCAAGGTGGTGAGCGGCAGCGCGCGCCTGTCGCCCGGCGAGGCCATCGTGGGGCGCGAGCTGGCGTCCGACCTGGGTGTGCGCGTGGGCGACCGTTTCACGGTGCAGACTGGGAGCGTGAGCGATTCGGTGCGCGTGACCGCCCTGGTGGACCTGGGGGTGAAGGATTTGAACCGGCGCACCGTGATCGTGCCCCTGCGCGCCGCGCAAAGCCTGCTGGCGCTGCCCGGTGGCGCCAGCCAGCTGGACCTGACCCTCAAGGATGTGTGGGTCGCCCAGGCCCTGGCACGCGGGCTGCAGACCCGGTTCCCCTACAAGATCGAGAGCTGGCAGGAAACCAATGCCCAGCTGGTGTCGGCGCTGAATGCGCAGTCGATCAGCACGGGCATCATCCGGGGCGTGGTGCTGGCTGTCGTCGTGCTGGGCATCGCCAGCGTGCTGGTGGTGTCGGTCGTGCAAAAGGGCCGCGAGATCGGTATCCTGCGCGCCATGGGCGCCACGCGCGGGCAGGTGCTGCGCGTGTTTCTGGTGCAGGGCGCCGTGGTGGGGGCGCTGGGCTCGGTGCTGGGTCTGCTGCTGGCGGTGGCGCTGATCTGGGTGTTCACCCACTTCGTGCGCGGCTCGGACGGCCTGCCGCTGTTTTCCATCACCCTGCCGCCCGCCACGGCGCTGCAGGTGGCGCTGATTGCCTCGGTCTGCGGCGTGCTGGCCGCCGTGGCACCGGCGCGGCGCGCGGCGGCGCTCGACCCGGCGCAAGCCATCCGCATGTAGGGATGAGACACCCCCCTGTGCGGCTGCGCCGCTTCCCCCCGCTCTCGCAGTGCAATGGATTGCAAAAATGTTGATCGAACTACGCGATGTGCGCAAGAGCTACAACGTGGGCCGCGCGAGCGAGGCCGAGGTGCTGCACGGCATCCCCCTGCAGGTGCGCCGCGGCGAGTTCATTGCGCTCATGGGGCCTTCGGGCTCGGGCAAGAGCACGCTGCTCAACATCCTGGGCCTGCTCGAGCGCATGACATCGGGCAGCTACCGGCTGGATGGCGAAGCCGTGCAGGGGCTGGACGACGCCGCGCTCACGCTGCGCCGGCGCCGCACGCTGGGGTTTGTCTTCCAGTTCCACCATCTGCTGCCGGCTTTCTCGGCGCTGGAGAACGTCACGCTCCCGGCCCTCATGGCCGAAGGCCGTATCAGCGCCGTGCAGCGCGAACGCGCACGCAGCCTGCTGGACGCCGTGGGCCTGGCCCAGGCCATCGACAAGCGCCCGGGTGAGCTGTCGGGCGGCATGCAGCAGCGTGTGGCGATTGCGCGCGCGCTGGTCATGGACCCGCCGCTGGTGCTGGCCGACGAGCCCACGGGCAACCTCGATACCGCCTCGTCAGCGGAAGTGTTCGCCCTGCTGCGCCGCATCCATGCCGAGCGCGGCACGAGCTTTGTGGTGGTCACGCACGATCCGCGCCTGGCCGCGCGCTGCGACCGGCTGGTCGAGCTGATCGACGGCCGCATTGCGCGCGATGGGGCGATCACCGCCGGCGTGGAGCCGGTGCCCAGCGCTCTGCCAGCGCTGCGGCCGTGAATGCCGCGGGGTTGAGTCCCACCGCGCGGCAACAGTGATGCTATTTTTTTGATAGCTTCTGGCGTTTGAGAAATAAGCGCCAGAGGCCTGTTGGACCTTGAAAATCGCTGGCGCGTTCAGTGCGAGGTGCCTTCCGAGCGCGTGATCTTGTTCCACACGTTGTATTTGCCCACGGGCTTGCTCATGGGCAGGCGCTTGACCTCCTGGAGCGTCTGCGCGTCGAACACGATGATCGCACCGTCCGTCTCCCACACGCTGACCAGCGCGTAGCGGCCATCCTTGGTGAATTCGGTATGCGCCAGCGTGCGGCCGGGCTCGCGCAGCGTGGCCACGGGCGTGAGCGTGGTTTTGTCGATCAGGGTGAGTGTGTCCTTGGCCGTGGGGCTCATCATCGAGTCGGCCCAGGCGTAGCGGGTGGCTTCATGGCTGCGCATGAAAAAGCCGGGGCCCGGCGTGGCAATGGTTTTGATTTTTTTCCAGTGCTTCATGTCGATCACGTCGATGGCGCCGTCTTTCAGGTTGGGGCTGGCCAGCACGGTGGTGCCGTTCCAGGCAAAGGTGATGCCCGAGCCCAGGTGCGGCATGCCGGCAATGGGCAGCTCGGCAATCTTGCGCCGTACATCGAGGTTGACCACCTGCGCCGTCGGGGCGCCGTCGGCCGCGCCGGTCTTGGGCCGGGTCGCGCCGAGCACATGGCGGTAGTCCTGGTCAAAGAAAAAATCATCCAGCGGCTCATCGAGCGGTGTGCGGCGCACCCCGTGGTAGCCCGGCTTGGCGATAGACTCGCCCATCTTGTAGTCGTGCACCAGGCCGTCATAAATGGGCGGGGCCTTGGGGTCGTAGGAAATCTCCCAGACCTCGGGAATGTCCTTGAGCGCCACCACAAAGCTCTTGCGCGGAGCCGCGTCGTACACCGCCGACACGCGCGAGGCCTCCTTGCCGTCGAGCGTGGTGGCGTCATAGCGCTGGACGAAATGCAGGTCGGCGTCGAACAGCACCACGGTGCGCGGCAGGTAGTTGGCGGCCATGACCCAGCGCCCATCGCCGCTCACGGCCACGTTGCGCATGTTCAGGCCGGCGCGCACCTCGGCCACCACCGTGAGGTTCCACAGGTCGTACTTGGTGATCCAGCCGTCGCGCGAGCCAAAGAACACAAAGCGCCCATCGGGGGTGAACTTGGGGCCGCCATGCAGCGCGTAGCGGCTGGCAAAGCGGTGGATGACCTCGAAGCGGTCGCCATCCACCAGCGAGACATGGTGGTCGCCGCCCTCCACCACCACGAACAGGTTCATGGGGTCGGCCTTCCAGGCGGGGCGGCCCGGCAGGTCCTTGGCGCCCGCGGTTTCGACGCGCGAGGCGCGCACATCGGCGTCGCTCCAGGTCGGCGTGGGGTGGACGGGCTGGTAGATCCAGTCGGTCAGGGCTGCAATGTCGGCGGGTGCCAGCGTGCCGGCGAAACCCGCCATTTGCGTGGCGGCGCGGCCCTCCTGGATGACCTTCAGCGCTTCGGGGCGGCGCAGGCGCGCCAGGCTCTCGGGCAGCAGCGCCGGGCCCATGCCGCCGGTGCGCTGGGCACCGTGGCAGCTGGCGCAGTGCGTGCGGTACAGCGCGGCGGCAGCGGCTGTGGTGGTGGGCGCTGCCGCCCGGGTGGCGGCCGTGCCGGCCGCCGCTGCGGTGCCGTGGGGCTGCGCCTGGGCGAGGCCATGGCCCATCCAGAGCAGGCCCGCGCCCAGGGCCAGGTGCGCGGCACCTGCGGCAAGGCGGCGCAGGGTGTCATGCATGTTCGTTCTCCGGTTGGATGTCGATGATGCGGCGGCCCCTGCTGAACGGGGTGACCGCGACGCGCTGCGCATCGCTGCCCGCCGCGAGGCCGATCTCGTCGTCGCGCAGGTAGCAGCCGGGGTCTTCGGCCCAGGCATCGCCGGTGAGCTGCTGGGCACGCACGCGGGTGTTGCCACCGCACACGGCAAAGTAGTGGCACTGTGCACAGCGCCCGCCCACGGGGCGCGGGTGCGCCTTGAGGCCGGCCATCAGCGGCTCGGAGGTGTCGGACCAGATGGCCGAGAACGGGCGCTGGCGCACGTTGCCCAGGTCGTGGTGCCACCACATGGTGTCGGGATGCACGGTGCCCAGGTTGTCGATGTTGGCCACGTTCACGCCGCTCGAATTGCCGCCCCAGGCCACCAGGCGCTCGCGCAGCGGGGCTTCCCACTGTGGCAGGCGCGCGCGCACCCACTGCAGCAGGTAGGGGCCGTCGGCGTCGTTGTTGCCGGTCACGTAGTCTTCGTCGCGGCCCTCCAGCGCGGACTGCCAGGCGCGCTCGTACAGCCGGTCGAGCGCGTCGCGCGTGGCCTGGAACTGCGCGTCCTTGCCGCGGTGGATGTTGCCGCGCCCGGCGTAGTTGAGGTGCGAGAAGTAGAACTTGTCCACGGCCTCGGTGCGCATCAGCTCCAGCAGTGCCGGCAGGTCGTGCGCGTTCATGGCCGTCATGGTGAAGCGCAGCCCCACCTTGACGCCGCGCGCGTGCAGATGGCGCACGGCGGCCAGGCTGCGCTCGAAGGCACCTTCCAGGCGCCGGAAATGGTCGTGCGTCTCGCGCAGGCCATCGAGGCTGATACCCACATAGTCGAAGCCCGTGGCGGCCACGCGGTCGGCCATGGCCTCATCGATCAGCGTGCCGTTGGTCGAGAGTCCCGTGTAGAACTTCATGGCCTTGGCGCGCTCGGCGATCTCGAAAATGTCGGGCCGCATCAAGGGCTCGCCCCCCGAGAGGATGAGCACCGGCACCCGGCAGGCCTTGAGGTCGTCCATCACGCCAAACACCTCGTTGGTGGACAGCTCGCCCTCGTAGTCGTGGTCGGCCGATAGCGCGTAGCAGTGTTTGCAGGTCAGGTTGCAGCGGCGGATCAGGTTCCAGATGACAACCGGGCCTGGGGCCCCGCCGCTGCCGCGGCGTGCGAGCACGGCTTCGGGATACTGGCCGGTTTTTTCTGCGTGCGCGAGCTCGCGCATGTAGTGGCTGATGCGGAACATGGTTAGTTTTCCTTGAGGCGCAATCCGGTCTTTTTCAGGATGGCGGTGGAGTAAAGAATGTCGTGGCCCGTGCAGGCCGTGCCCAGCAGCTCGCGTACTTGCAGGGCCTGCTGCTTGACTTCGGCACGCGTGCGGCCATGCAGCATGGCGAACAGGTTGTAGGGCCAGGCCGGCAGTCGGCGCGGGCGGCGGTAGCAGTGGCTCACGCCGGGCAGCTGGCCGATGCGCTCGCCTAAAGCGTCCACCAGTGCATCGTCCACGTTCCACACGCTCATGCCGTTGGCGGTGAAGCCCAGGCGGTAGTGGTTGGGCACGGCGCCAATGCGGCGCACGAGCCCGCTCTCCAGCATTTGCGCCAGGCGCTCGCGCACCTGCTGGCCCGACACGCCCAGGCGTTCGCCCACGGCGTCGTAGGGACGTGGCACCAGCGGCAGGCCGCCCTGGGTGGCGGCGATCAGGGCGCGGTCGAAATCATCCAGCGCCATGGGCTTCTCCGCTGGTGAGGGGGAGCTTGAGTTCGACGAAGAACTCGCGCTCCTTGGGGAAGGCCAGCACGGGCAAGCCGGTCTCGGCCTCGATGCGCTCAATGGCGGCCGCGCACTGCGCCGGTGTTTCGGTGCCGAGCACGAACCACATGTTCAGTGCATGGTCGCGCCGGTAGTTGTGCGCGATCTCGGGGTGGGCGTTGACCTGCGCCGTGACGGCATCAAAGCGCTCTTCGGGCACGGCCATGGCGGCGAGCACGAACAGGCCACCGGCGCGCTCGATCTGGAACAGCGGACCGAAGCGCGTGAGCATGCCGCTCTCCAGCAGTGCCGCAAGCCGACCGATCACGTACTCCTCGGTCCAGCCGAACTCGGCGCCCACGTCGGCAAAGGGCCGCTCGGTCAGCGGCAGCTCGCCATGCAGGCGTTCCAGCAGGCGGGCGTCATCCGGCGAGAGCATCGAGCACCTCCGGGGCGGTGGCTGCGGGCAGGGCACGAAAGCGCCGCGGGCCGGTCTGCTTGAAGCGCCGGCACGAGAACAGCACCTCGTGCGGGTACGGCGCCAGGCCTACGTCGGCGATGGCGCGCGCGATCACTTCGTGCACGGCGGCACGGTCGCGGCCATGCACCATGCAGTACAGGTTGTAGGGCCAGCCTTCGGCGCGCTCGCGCCGGTAGGCCAGTGTCACGCCGGGCTCGCGCGCCAGTGCCTCGCCAAAGGCATCGACCTGCGCGTCGGGGATATTGAACACGGTCATGGCGTTGGCGTCGAAACCCAGTTCGTGGTGGCGCACGATGGCGCCAATGCGCCGCAGCGTGCCTTCGTCCAGCCACTGCTGCAGCGTCTGCAGCACGGATTCGGGCGTGCGGCCCAGCGCTTGCGCCCAGGTGTCGTAGGGGCGTGGCGTGAGCGGCAGGCCGTCTTCGAGCAGGGCCGCCAGCGGGCGGTCGGCCTCGGCCACGGGCTGGGCCGCGCGCGCGGCCGCCATGGGGGCCGGGGCGGTGCGTTCGCGCAGATCAAAACCCAGGTCGATGCGGTAGGCGCGCAGCATGCGCAACTGCAGCGCGATCAATCCCGTGGTTTCTTCAAGCGATTGCATGGCCGCGCGCACGGCGGCGTCGTCCTGCCCGGTCATCACGAACCAGAGGTTGTAGTGGTGCTCGCGCTGGTAGTTGTGGTTCACGCCCGGGTGGCTGGAAACCACGGCGGCCACGGCATCGAGCCGCTCGGGCGGCACGGCCATGGCGGCCAGCAGCGCGGCACCACCGGCGTTGCCCGCGAACACGCCGCCAATGCGGCTCAGGGCCCCCTCGTCCTGCAGCCGGGCGTAGCCCGCCAGGACTTCATCGGGGACCATGCCCAGGCTGGTGGCAATGTGCGCGAAGGGCTCGCGCACCAGCGGAAAATCGCGTTGCCAGGGGTTGAGCAGGGCCAGGCGCAGGTCGGAGCGAGGTCCCATTCAGAACCCCAGCCGCGCAGCGCGCGAGGTGAAGAAGATGCCGCTCGGGGAATCGATCGACAGGGTGGCCTGGGTGGCAAAGCTCTGGGTGTCGATCACGCTCACGCGGTGGTCGTCGCGCGAGCTGATCCAGACCGATTCGCCGCGCGGCGTGAATTCCATGTGCAGCACGGCCTTGCCGGGCTCCAGGGTGCGCACGATGGACTGCGTGGTGGTGTCGATGACCTGCACGCGGTGGTAGTCGGGCACCGAGAAGTTGACCCACACCTGGCGGCCGTCGGGCCGCGCCATCACGAACACGGGCTGGCCCGCCACCGGGATGCGGCCCACTTCCTGCCAGGTGTCGGTGTCCACCACCAGCACCTCGTGGCGGCCGATGGCCGGCAGGTAGGCGCGGCGCCCGGCCACGGCCCAGCCGCGCAGGTGCGGCATCTTGTAGACCGGCAGCGGCTCCTGGCCCCGGCCGTAACCGGCCAGGATGCGGCGCGCGCGGGGTTTCTCTTCCCACAGATCGACCATGGCCAGGCCGTCCTCGCCGAACAGGCCGGCGATGTAGTGGCGCCCGTTGGGCGTGACCAGCGCGTCGTAGGGCTGGCGGCCGATGTTCGGCAGCTGGGTCGTGACGGGGCGCGCCGGGTCGGACAGGTCGGTGATCCAGATGGCGTTGGCGTCGAACAGGCTGTAGGCAAAGCGCCGGCCCGGCAGATCGACCAGGCCGACCACGCGCGAGAGCTGGCCGTTCGCGTATGCGGCCGGAATGTCGGCCACCAGCTCCAGCGTGGTGGCGTTGAAGGCCTTGATGCCACCGGGCGTGTAGTTCTGCGCCACCACCAGGCTGCCGTCGGCGCTGATGGCGCCGCCAATCGAGTTCCCGGCCTGCATCACCCGCGCCGTTATGCGCTGCGTCAGCAAGTCGACCTTGGTGAGCGCGCCGTCGCGCCCGAAAACATAGGCGTAGCGGCCGTCGCGCGAGAACACCACCGAGGCGTGCGAGAGGTCGCCCAGGCCGGTCACCTGGGCCAGCAGCGTGCGCTGGCTGGTGTTGACGATGGCCAGGGTGCCGGGGGGGGGGGCCACCACCCACCCAGATCGCCCGTGCCGCGCAATGGCAGGTCGGCGGGGACGCCGGAAGCACTGGCAACGCTGGCGCAGCCGCTCAGCAACAGCGGGGTGGTGCCCAGAAGGCTCAGGCAGTGGCGGCGTTTCATGGACGGTCTTTCACAGATTCGGGGAACCCGGCGAACAGTTGCTGGGCAATCCACAGGGCATCGGCTTCGCTGAGCATGGCTTTCCAGGGCGCCATCGGCGTGCCGGGGCGGCCGTGGTAGATGGTCGCGACGATGGAGTCGAACGGCTTGTCGGCCAGGGCTTCGCGGGTGAGCGCGGGGCCCAGGCCACCGGTCAGGCGCAGGCCGTGGCACGAGCCGCAGTCCTGGCGCACCATGCGCACCAGCGCTTGCTGGCGTGGCGTGGTGGGTGGGGTGGGTTGGGCATGGAGTCCGGCGGTGCCGGCCAGCAAGGCCAGCCAGATGCCGAGCCGGGGCAGGCCCCGCAGGCAGCTGCCGGCCTTGGGTGAGTTGCCCATCTGGGTAAGGCGGGGCGACTGCGGCGCGTTCTTGTCGTGCATGGCCCAATATCGCTGGATTTGCCGCTATCGTCCTTGATGTGCATCAAGGACGACGGGCCCTGGCGTTTTGACAATCGGGCCATTGCCTTCAACCGTGCACCGTTCCACATGGAAACCCCGATGGATACCGCCTGCTCCCCTTCGCTGCCCCCCCACGACAGCACTCCCACCGCCCTTTTGGGTGGTCCTTCCAACCGGCTGGCGTCTTCCGAGTGGGGGCGGGTGACCCTGGTGGGCGCCGGGCCCGGCGATGCCGAACTGCTCACGCTCAAGGCGGCCCGCGTGCTGGCCAGCGCCGACCTGGTGCTGTATGACCACCTTGTGTCCGATGACGTGCTGCAGCATGTGGCCCCCGGCGCCGAGCGGATCTACGTGGGCAAGCAAAGCCGCAACCACACCCTGCCGCAGGAGGGCATCATCGATCTGATGGTGCGGCTGGCGCAAAGCGGCCGGTCGCTCGTGCGGCTCAAGGGGGGTGACCCCTACATCTTCGGGCGCGGCGGCGAGGAAGCCCAGGCGCTGGCCGCTATGGGCATTGCCTGCGAGACCGTGCCCGGCATCAGCGCGGCCCAGGGTGCTGCAGCGGCCACCGGCATCCCCCTCACGCACCGCGACCATGCCGCCATGCTGGTGTTTGCCACGGGCCACCTGCAGGGCGAAGAGGGCGAGCGCACCGTTGCGCTGGACTGGGCTGCACTGGCGCGGCCCCGCCAGACCGTGGTGATCTACATGGGCGTGGGCACCTTGCCCACCATCTGCGCCCAGCTCATCGCCCATGGCTTGCCCGCCAGCACACCGGCGGCGATGGTCGAGCGTGCGACATTGCCCGGGCAGCGCAGCATCGTGGGCACGCTGCAAACCTTGCCCGCGCTGAGCGTGGCCCACGGCGTGCACCCGCCTGCGCTGATCATGATTGGCGAAACGGTGGCGCTGCAGGCGCAAATCGGATCGCCCATCGGGGTGTTCACCGGCTTGCCGGGGTCCCCCGACGCTGCGCCCGCCCCGGCGCGGGCCTGCACCGCCTGATCAGCCTGCGCGGGTCGCCACGGCGCGGGGATGGTCGGGCGCCGCAGGGATTGCCGCTGCGCACTCGGGTGCGCCAGCCCCTGGGGTGGCGTCGGCCTGCAGGGGCGAGGGGTCCCGCAGCCAGCCCCAGACGATCAGCACCTGCGCGGCGTAGTAGGTGGACAGCACCCAGAACTGCGCCATGGGCAAGGCCTGCACAAAGCGGTGGGTGGCCAGCAGTGAATCGCTCAGCATGAAAAAGCAGGCGCCCGCCGCCACCCTGCGCGCCGCGCTGCTGCCCAGCACCTGGGCGCGCCCCAGGGCCTGCGCGGCCATCAGGGCGATGACCAGCACATAGGCCGCCACCGGGCCGCGCAATGCGGCGGGCAGACCACCCGTCCACAAAAAGGCGTACATGGCAGCGCCCACGGCCAGCGTGCCTGCCAGTGCGCCGCGGTGGGCAAACCACGGCACCCCCCGGCGGAACAGGGCGATATAAGCCAGGTGCGCGCCCAGAAAGCTCACCAGGCCGGGAATGAAAAGCCCGTTCCGCATCAGGAACACATCACCGGCCAGCGACAGCACCAGCGCCAGCACCATCGTGGTCCAGGGTTTTGCATCGAATTGGCTTTTGTCGCTTATGGATAAAGCACTAAATGCTATTAATACAATAGCAATAGCCATCGCCAGGGGCTTGAACAGCCAGTGCCACTCGGTCCAGCCCACGGCACTGGTGGCGGTGGCCAGGGCGCCCGCCTCGATCATCAGCGCCAGCAGCATGCCGATGCGCCCCTGCACCACGGCGCCCAGGGCCCACTGCACGGCCAGCAGTGCCGCGAACCAGGCCAGGTTGTGCGCCAGCGGGGCGCTGTCGGCGTGCCACAGAAATACCGAAACACCCGGGAGCAACAGCGCAAACTGCACGCAGGCAAACCAGCGCGTGACCGGCGCCATGGCCGGGTTGAAGCGCGGCATCTGCGCGATGTCGAAGGCCGGCTTGGGAAAGCGCTCGGCCACATCGGCGGGCCGCCAGCCTGGGGGCTTGATCCACACCCTGAGCTTGTCGCCCCAGCGGCGCGCGTGCCAGCTGTCGTGCGCCAGCCCGGCATACACCTGGGCATTGGCCCACAGCGGGTCCCAGCTGTTGAGCTGGCCGCGCGTGCCATACACACATTTTTCCTGCGCGTCCTCGTCCTTGAAGGTGCCAAACAGGCGGTCCCACAGGATGAGGATGCCGCCGTAGTTCTTGTCCAGGTAGGCGTCGTTGACGGCGTGGTGCACGCGGTGGTTGCTGGGGCTGCAGAACCAGCGGTCGAACCACGAGAGGCGCCCCTGGAATCTGGGAATGTGTTCGGTGTGCACCCAGAACTGGTAGAGCAGGTCGATGAGCGCCACCACGCCAAACACCAGCGGCGGCACGCCGGCCAGCGCCATGGGCACGTAAAAGACCCAGCCCAGCAGCGCGCCCGAGCTGGTCTGGCGCAGCGCGGTGCTGAGGTTGTAGTCCTGGCTCTGGTGGTGCACGGCGTGCGCAGCCCACAGCACGGCCGCTTCGTGGCCCATGCGGTGCAACCAGTAATAGCAGAAATCATAGAAAACCAGCGCCAGCAGCCAGCCGGGCAGGCTGGTCCAGAACGCATCGTTGCGCCACAGCGCCACCTGCTCGAACAGCGCGGTGTAGATGCCGATGCGCAGCAGCCGGGTGAACACCGCGCTGGTCTGGCTCAGCATGCCCAGACTGATGCTGCTCACCGCGTCGGCCAGGTGGTAGGTGTTGCGCTGGCGCCGGATGCCGATGGCCAGCTCGATGGCGATCAGTAAAAGGAATACGGGCGTGGCGAGAACGATGATCTGGCTGGGGCTCATGCCGCCGCATTCTTGCCCCAATCAGGTCAAGGCACCTCTGGCATCAACCCTGATGGTGCGTTCCACCACGCCCGTGGCCAGCCCGCCGCGGAGACCGATCAAAAAGTCATGCAGGTTCACCGTGGGGTCGCAGTGCCCCGGCACCAGCCACAGCATCTGACCCAGCGCGGGCAGCCGGGCCTGGGGACCGTCGGCATACAGCAGGCCGTGCTCGTCGCCGCCGTTGGCATAGCGCAGGGCGCGCTCGGGCGGCAGCAGGGCCACGGTGGGCAGACCCGAGTCGATGGCGTGGCTTTTGTGCCCCGCATCGCACACGGCATGGCTGTCGCACGCCGAGATGACCTGTGTTTTCACGAAAAGCGCCTGCTCGAACGCGGGCTGGGCCGGCTCGCGCTCGTTGCGTGCGTAGTCGGCGTCCATGAACAAGAACGAGCCCGCCTGCAATTCGCCATACACCCCACTGGCCGCTTCGTGCACCAGCGTGCCGGTACCCGAGCCGGTGACCAGCGGTACCGGCAGCCCGGCGGCGGTGAGGAGGTCGCGCGTGTGGCGCGCGGCCTGCACGGCCGCCGCGATGGCGTCGCACCGCTCGGCCGCGCTGTGCAGGTGCTGGGCGCGGCCATGGTAGGCATGCAGGCCGGCAAGGCGCAGCTGCGCGAGCCGTGCCACGGCCTGGGCCAGCGCCAGCGCCGGCTCTCCCGGTGGTACGCCGCAGCGGCCCTGGCCGACGTCGATCTCGACCAGCACGTCGATGCGCGCCTGTGGTGCTGCCTGGGCCATGGCGTCGGCCAGCCGCTGGATGCCCTCGGCACTGTCCACCGCCAGCGCCAGACGCCCGCCCTGGGCCTGCAGGCGGGCAGCCAGCCGGGCCACGCGCAGCAGCTTGGGGTGGGCGATCACCTGGTTGGTGATGGTGATGTCGCGCACGCCGCCCGCGGCCAGCGCCTCGGCCTCGGCGGTCTTTTGCACGCAGGCGCCTACGGCACCGGCGCGCTGCAGCAGCAGGGCGATCTCGGCGCTCTTGTGCATCTTGGCGTGCGGGCGCCACAGCATGCCGTGCTTACGGGCAAAGTCGGCCATGCGCGCAATGTTGCGCTCCATGGCGTCCAGGTCCACCACCAGCGCAGGCGTGTCGAGCTGGTCCACGCGCAGGCCGATGCGGGCCTCCAGCGTCTCAGGCAGTGGTTTCATCGCGGGCGGCGTTGTCGAGGTGCTGGGTATCGGCCCAGCCGACCAGGCTCAGGCCCTGGGGTGTCCACAGCAGGCGGTTGATGGCGGCGTTGGCCAGCTGCCAAGTGCGGGGCGCCTGGATTTCCTGGCCGGTGGACAGGCGGTACAGCACGTCGAGCACGCCGCCGTGGGCCACCAGCACGACCTGCTCGCCGGGGTGGCGCGCGGCCAGGCGGTGAACGGTGTCGTTGATGCGCTCGCGCAGCGCGGTCAGCGATTCGCCGCCTTCGGGTGCAAAGTGCGGGTCGCGCTTGCGCCAGCGCAAGGCCTGCTCGGGCAGCGCGGTCTCGATCTCGGCAAAGGTGCGCCCCTGCAGCGCGCCAAAGCTGCGTTCGCGCAGGGCGGGCTCGGGCGTGAGTGGCGCGCCCGTGGCATCTGCCACGGCCTGGGCCGTGGCCTGCGCACGCTGCAGATCGCTGGTGTAGATGGCGGCCAGGGGCTCGTCGGCCAGGGCACGCGCCAGCTGCCGCGCCTGCCACAGGCCGGTGTCGTTGAGGGGGATGTCCAGATGCCCCTGGATGCGGGTGTCCACGTTCCAGGCGGTTTCGCCGTGGCGAACAGCAATGATGCGGGTGGCGTTCATGGGTGCAGAGCGCCTCAGCGCGGTATTTCCAGGACGATGCGGCGCGGCCCGGCGGGCGGGGTGGGAAAGCCGTTCAGGGCCGCGTCGAACATGGCGGCAAACACGGCCGGGTTGTCGCTCCATACGCCCTCGTGCACGGCACGGGTTTCATACACCACGGTGCCGCTGGCCGCTTCGCGCAGGACCAGGCCGACTTCGCGCCGGTACAGCGTGGGAGGTGGAAAGCGCATCGACAGGCCACCATAAAAACCGCGGCCACCGCCCCAGCCGCCCCAGCCCCATCCCGGGCCATCCCAGTAGTCCGGATAGGCCTGGAAGCTGGTGCGGGCATGCACCTGCACGCGCAGGAACGGAGCGGCGCTGTCCTGGCGCAGGCCCACCTTGGCCAGCGCCAGCCGGGCCTGTTCTTCCACGGCGTCCTGCTGGGCGCCCTGGACCTGCTGCGACGGCAGGCGCTCGAACTGGTAGGTGGGCCGCACGGGCGCGCGGGCGAGCTGCGAGAACGACTGCACATCGCTGTCCACCAGGCGGGTGCTGGCGCAGCCGGTCAGCCACAGCGCCGCGCACAGCAGGGGCAAAGTGATCCATTTCATGGCAGCTCCTTGAAAAAAAGCGCCGGCAGCGATGCCCCGGCCTTTACGGGATGCGCACCACCTGTACACCGGGCAGGGCCGATGGCGCGGGGAATTCCTCGGTGTCAAACGCCTTGTCGCCATTCTCGTCGGCCACGCCCGTGGCGCGTGCTCCCTTGAAATCGTACAGCGCGCCGTCCAGCAGGTGGCTGGGCACCACGTTCTGCAGGGCGTTGAACATGTTTTCCACGCGGCCGGGGAATTTTTTCTCCCAGTCGCGCAGCATCTCGCCCACCTGCTTGCGCTGCAGGTTTTCCTGGCTGCCGCACAGGTTGCACGGAATGATGGGGAAGTTGCGGTGCTGCGCCCAGCGTGCCGTGTCCTTCTCGGCCACGAAGGCCAGCGGGCGGATCACCACATGGCGGCCGTCGTCGCTGACCAGCTTCGGCGGCATGCTCTTCAACTTGCCGCCGAAGAACATGTTGAGCAGCAGCGTCTGCAAAATGTCGTCGCGGTGGTGGCCCAGGGCGATCTTGGTGCAGCCCAGCTCGTCGGCCACGCGGTACAGAATGCCCCGGCGCAGGCGGCTGCACAGGCTGCAGGTGGTCTTGCCCTCGGGGATCAGGCGCTTGACGATGCTGTAGGTGTCCTCGTTCTCGATGTGGAAGGGCACGCCGGTGCTCTTCAGATAATCGGGCAGCACATGCTCGGGAAAGCCGGGCTGCTTCTGGTCGAGGTTCACCGCCACCAGGTCGAAGTGGATGGGCGCGCGGGCCTTGAGCTTGAGCAGGATGTCGAGCAGTGCATAGCTGTCCTTGCCGCCCGACATGCAGACCATGACCTTGTCGCCCTCTTCGATCATGTTGTAGTGCACGATGGCCTTGCCGACTTCGCGGCACAGGCGTTTTTCGAGCTTGTGCGTTTCGCGCTCGATCTTGAAGTCGGCCGGCGCGCGGGCCGGTTCCGCCACTGCTGCTGCGTCGTTGTCCGCCCAGGCGTTGCTGTCGATGGCATTCATTGCGTTCACCACTGTCCTGTTTCCATGCGGATCGCCACTTCGCAGTCGTCAAAAATTTCGAGCTTGGCGATTTTCACGCGCACACCGCGCACACCGGGCAGCTGCATGAGCCGCTGGGCCAGCTTGCCGATCAGGCTCTCCAGCAGGTTCACGTGCTCGGCCGTGCACTCGTCGATGATGATCTGGCGCACCTTGCGGTAGTCGAGCACATGCGCGATGTCGTCGTCGTGCGGCGCCAGCGGCTGCGCACCCAGGCTCAGCTCGGCATCGACCTGGATGGGCTGGGGCGCGTTCTTTTCGTGCGCGAGGATGCCCAGGTTGGCATCGAAGCGCAGCCCGGTGAGGGTCAGGGTCTGGAGACCAGTGGCTTGGTTCATGGTGTCGGGGCTGAGCATGTGCTCACATCAGGGAAAAGTCGCGCTCGAATTTCATCAGGTGCTGGCCACCATCGACGAGCAGCGTGGTACCGGTGATCGACCGGTTTTCCAGCGCAAACCGTACGGTGGCGGCCACATCGTCGGCGGTGGACGAGCGGCCCAGCGGGCTCAGCGCGTGCAGCCGGGCAAACTTCTCGTCGCTGAGCATGTGGCTGGTGAGCGTGAGGCCGGGCGCCACGCCCACCACGCGTACGCGCGGCGCCAGCGCCAGCGCCAGCATGGTGCCGGCGGCTTCGAGCGCGGCCTTGGAGAGCGTGTAGCTCAGGAAATCGGGGTTCTGGTTCCAGAGCTTCTGGTCCAGCAGGTTGACCACGGCGCCGTGCGCATCGGCATCGCCCGCTGCGGCGCGGTCTCGCAGATGCTGGTGCAGGGCCTGGGCCAGCACGATGGGCGCGCCGGTGTTGCTGCGCAGGTGCTGCTCCAGCGCGGCAAAGCCGAAGGTCTGGGCATCGTCGTGCTCGAACAGCGAGGCGCTGTTGACCACTGCATCCACGCTGCCAAAGTGGTCGATCACCCGGGGCAGCAGGGCGCGCACCGCGGCCTCGTCAGAGAAATCCGCCTCAAACTGGGCGCTGGTACCTGCCAGTTCTGCGCAAGCAGCTGCGGTATCGATAGCGTCCTGGGCCGACGCGCGGTAGTGCACCGCCACCTGCCAGCCGCCTGCCGCCAGCGCCAGCGCAATGCAGCGGCCCAGGCGCCGGGCGGCGCCCGTCACCAGAACCGTGCGCGGTCGGGGAGAAAGAAAAGGGGTGGACATGTGGGGGACAATGCGGGCCGTGACCCAAAGACCCGACAGTTTAACGACCGCCCTGCAAACCCACATCGTCCAGGCCATTGCCGCCGCGGGCGGCTGGATCGGGTTTGACCGCTTCATGGCGCTGGCCCTCTACACCCCGGGCCTGGGCTATTACGCCAACGATTCCACCAAATTCGGCGCCATGCCGCAGTCGGGCAGCGACTTTGTGACCGCGCCCGAGATGACGCCGCTGTTCGGCCAGACGCTGGCCGCGCAGGTGGGCGAGGCGCTGGCGCAGACCGGCACCCACGAGGTCTGGGAGTTCGGCGCGGGCTCGGGCGCACTGGCGCTGCAGCTGCTCGACACGCTGGGCGACCAGGTGCAGCGCTACACCATCGTCGACCTGTCGGGCAGCCTGCGTGCGCGCCAGCAGGCCAGGCTGGTGGCCCACGCGCACAAGCTGCGCTGGGTGGACGCACTGCCCGAACAATTCAGCGGCGTGGTGGTGGGCAACGAGGTGCTCGACGCCATGCCCGTGCAGCTGCTGGCCCGCCACGGCGGACAAGACACCGGACGGTGGCACGAGCGCGGCGTGGTGGCGGCCGAGGACGGTGGTTTGGCCTGGGCCGACCGCCCCACCGAACTGCGCCCGCCCATCGACATCGACGGCCCGCAGGATTACCTGACCGAGCTCCACGCTCAGGGCGAAGCCTTCATCCGCACCCTGGCCGACCGGCTGGAGCGCGGCGCCATCTTCTTGCTGGACTATGGTTTTGGCGAGGGCGAGTACTACCACCCCCAGCGCCACATGGGCACCGTGATGTGCCACCAGGGCCATCTGGCCGACAGCGACCCGCTGGTGGCCGTGGGCCTCAAGGACATCACTGCCCATGTCAACTTCACCGCCATGGCGCTGGCGGCGCAGGAGGCCGGGCTCAACGTGCTCGGCTACACCACGCAGGCACACTTTCTGATCAACTGCGGATTGCTATCGAAAATGGAGCTGCTACCGCAATCAGATCGTGCGCTGGCGACCAAATTGATCATGGAACATGAAATGGGCGAGCTGTTCAAGGTGCTGGCGCTGGGCGTGGGCGAGGCGTGGGAGCCCTTGGGGTTTGCGCACGGCGACCGCTCGCACCGGCTGTGACAAAGGCCTTGCCATGATTCGCTGGCTTATCGTCGTCTTCCTGGCGCTGGTGCTCATCAACGGCCTGTCGCCCTGGCTGCAGCGCATGGGGCTGGGACGGCTGCCGGGGGATTTCCGCTTTCGGCTGTTCGGGCGCGAATGGTTCATTCCGCTGGCCAGCACGGTGCTGCTGAGTTTTGTGCTGAGCCTGGCGGTGAAGTGGCTGTGACGCGCAATCTCGCCGCGCCTTGCATCCCCTCCCGCAAAGGCCACTGCGCGACCTCTGGGAGATCGTAAACAGGCTCTAGGACACCGCCCTGAAAGCCCCGCCATGACCGAATCCCTGCACATCGTCTGCCCCCACTGCCACACCACCAACCGCATCGCCCGCGACGATCTGGCGGCCGCGCCCGGTTGCGGCAAATGCCACAAGCCCCTGTTCACCGGCCACCCGGTGGCGCTGGACGAAGCGGCGTTCGAGAAACACATCGCGCGCTCGCAGGTGCCGGTGCTGGTGGATTTTTGGGCACCCTGGTGCGGCCCGTGCCGCGCGATGGCACCGGCGTTTGAGCAGGCTGCGCAACAGCTGGAGCCCGGCATGCGGCTGGCCAAGGTGAACACCGAAGAAGCGCAGAGCCTCGCCGCACGCTTCAACATCCGCAGCATCCCCACGCTGGCGCTGTTCGTGAACGGCCGCGAGGTGGCGCGACAGCCCGGCGCTATGGGCGCGGCCGACATCGTGCGCTGGGCGCGTTCGCAGCGCGCCTGACCGCTGGGGCGACGGCCGCGGTGGCAAAGCCGTCCCACGCACGCTGACATTTGCGTAACTGAATTACATGTCCGGTATGATCCGCCCCACATCGCACCGGGGCCGTCATGGGGTGCTGTTGCGGATCGACTTTGTGGACCTGATCAGATGCCGAACACGACCAACGGACTCCTCCGCGCCCGACTGCTCGCTGACGTGGGCGGCACCAACGCCCGCTTCGCCTGGCAGGCCGGGCCGGGCGAGCCCATCACCGATATGCGCGTGCTGCCCAGTGCCGAACACGCCCGCCTGCAGGACGCGATCCACGTCTACCTGAACGACCTGGGCCGCGGCACACCGCACGCGGTGGCGATCGCCATTGCCAACCCGATCACCGGCGACCAGATCCGCATGACCAACCACCACTGGTCGTTTTCGCAGTCGGCGGTGAAGGCCGAGTTCGGCTTCAACACGCTGCGCCTGCTCAACGATTTCACCGCACTGGCGCTGGCGCTGCACGACCTGCCGGCGGCGGAGCTGCGACCGGTGGGCGGTGGCGTGGCCCTGCCGGGTGTGGCGATCGGCCTGGTCGGCGCCGGCACCGGGCTGGGCGTGTCGGGCCTGCTGCCGAACGGATTCGGCGGCTGGGTGCCGCTGGAAGGCGAGGGCGGCCACGTCACGCTGCCGGCGGTGACCGCGCGCGAACGCCTGGTGATGGACGGCCTGGCCCGACGCTACGGCCGTTGTTCGGCCGAGCGCGTGTGTTGCGGTCAAGGCCTGCTCGACACCTATGGTCTGCTCTGCGAGGCAGACGGCGTGGCGCCGGGCGGCGTGGCCAGCGCGGCCGACGTGAGCGAGGCGGCCCTGAACGCCGGCCACCCGCAGGCGCTGGAAGCGCTGCACATCTTCTGCGCCATGCTGGGCTCGGTGGCCGGCAACCTGGCGCTCACGCTGGGTGCGCGCGGCGGGGTCTACATCGGTGGCGGCATCGTGCCGCGGCTGGGCGCCTGGTTCGAGGGCTCGCCGTTTCGCGCGCGTTTCGAGGCCAAGGGCCGGTTCCGCGGCCTGCTGGCCGACATTCCCGTGTGGGTGATCACTTCCCGACAGTCTCCGGCGCTCATGGGCGCTGCGCGCGCGCTGGACGGCTTGAACCTGAAAAACGGCGCTTGACCGATCTTTGGCCCCCTCGGCCGGCGCGGGCCCGAATCACAGGCGTGGCAGCTGTGCCCGCGCCCAGCATGGCGCGAGGCTGTTCAGGCCGTTTCGAGTGGACGCACCTGGAACGCGGGTGCCTTGCCGGCGTGGTCCTGACCGGCGTACACGGTGAGGTGCGGGTAGGGGATCTCGATGCCGGCGGCATCGAAGGCGGCCTTCAGGCGGCGCAGATATTCGCGTTTCACGTTCCACTGCTCCAGAGGCAGGCAACGAAAGCGGCAGCGGATCACCACCGCCGAGTCGGCCCAGCGTTCGACGCCGGCGATCTCCAGGTCGTTCGTGATGCTGGCGCCAAAGGCCGGCTCTTCGCGCATCGTCCGGGCCACCTCGGCCATGACCCGCATCACCTTGTCAACGTTCTCGCGGTAGGCCACGCCGATGTCCATCACCGCGTTGCTGAAGCCGCGCGTCATGTTGATCACGGTGCTGATGTGGCCGTTGGGCACGTAGTGCACGTTGCCGTCGTAGTCGCGCAGCTGCACGTAGCGCAGCGTGATCACCTCCACCATGCCGGCGTGTTCTCCCAGCTTGACCACATCACCCTGACGGATCTGGTTTTCCAGCAGGATGAAGAAGCCGGTGAAAAAATCCTTCACCAGACTCTGGGCACCAAAACCCACCGCAAGACCGACCACGCCAGCCGCCCCCAGGATGGGCGCCACCGACACCCCCAGCTCGGAGAGCACCAGCATGCCGGCGATCACGCTCACCACCACCCCGACCAAGTAGCGGAACACACGCCCCAGGGTTTCGGCGCGCTTGGTCGACTCGCGGTCGTCCATGCGGCTGGCGATGCGTATGCGCAGCGTGCGTATGCCGCGTTGCAGGATGGTGACCAGCAGCCAGGCGGCGATGAGGATGAGGGTCACCCGCATCAGCGTGGTGGCGGCGCTGCCCAGGCCGATCCACCAGCCGGTAGCGAGGTCCAGGATGTTGCCGTTCATGGTTTTTCTCCAGAAGGGGTGTGAAAAAAAGCAGGGCGGTGCCCGCCGCCTGGTGGGCACCGCCCTGAGTCGGTTCAGGCTGCCGAAACGGCGTTGAGTGCGTTCAGGAAGCGCTGGCGCCACCAGTGCACGTCCTGTTCGCGGACGTTTTGCAGCAGCGCCTGGTGGCGCTGCTGGCGTTCTTCCAGCGGCATCTGCAGCGCGCGTTGCATGGTTTCGGCCGTGCGCGTGGTGTCGTAGGGATTCACCAGCAGGGCTTCCCGCATCTGCTCTGCGGCCCCGGCAAAGCGCGACAGCACCAGCACGCCGGGGTCTTCGGGGTCCTGCGCGACGATGAACTCCTTGGCCACCAGGTTCATGCCGTCGCGCAACGGCGTCACCAGCGCCACGCTGGCCGCACGGTACAGGCCGGGAAGACGCTTGCGCGCCACGCTGCGGTGGATGTAACGCACGGGCATCCAGTCGAGTTCGCCGAAGTCGCCATTGACCGACCCGCAGAGACTTTCCAGCTCCTGGCGCAGTGTGGCGTACGCGTTGACCGCCTCGCGGCTGGGCGCGGCGATCTGGATCAGCGTCGCGCTACCCAGGTTTTCCGGGTAGTTCTGCAGCAACTGGCGAAAGGCCTTGATGCGCTGCGGCAGGCCTTTGGAATAATCCATGCGCTCCACCCCCAGCAACAGGCGGCGGCGCGAATATTCGTTGCGCATCTGCTCGTACATGTCGACCGCCTCATGGCTCTGTCCGAGGGCCGTGAATTCGTCCACGTCGATGCCGATCGGGAAGGCTTGCGCCTGCAGGGTCTTGCCGAAGGCCCGGAATTCGTGTTCACCCAGGATGTCGGCCGAGGTTTCGGTGCCCACGTAGCGCGAGAAATGGGACACGTCGGCCTCGCTCTGGAAGCCCACCAGGTCGTAGGCGAACAGCGAGCGCATCAGCCACTCGTGTTCCGGAACGGCGGCCAGCAGCAGGGGCGGGGGCAGGGGGATGTGCAGGAAGAAACCCATGCGCTGCTGGCAGCCCATGTTGCGCAGCTCGGCGGCCAGCGGGATCAGGTGGTAGTCGTGCACCCAGATCACGTCGTCGGGCCGCAGCATCGCCGCCAGCTTGTGCGCGAACATCTGGTTGACGCGCCGGTAGCCGCCGATGAAGCCGGCGTCGAAATCGGCCAGGTCGAGCCGGTAATGGAACACCGGCCAGAGCACGCCGTTGCTGTAGCCCAGGTAGTAGCTGTCGTGGTCCTCACGGCTCAGGTCCACGGTGGCGAGTTGCACCGGGCCGGCGGTCTGCAGATGGACGTCGCCCTCGCCGGGCGTTCCGTCTTCCACGATCTTGCCGCTCCAGCCAAACCAGAGACCGCCCGAGGCCTGCAGTGCCTGGCCGAGCGCCACGGCCAACCCGCCCGAAGCGGTCTTGCGCGGATCGGCGACACGATTGGAGACAACGACGAGACGGCCCATCTAGATCACCGTGTCCCAGGCGGCCGAGAGGCGAACGGCCGCGTTGATGATGCCCACCATGGAATAGGTCTGTGGGAAGTTGCCCCACATCTCGCGCGTTTCGGGATGGGTATCTTCGGACAGCAGGCCCAGCGGGTTGCGGGCGGCCAGCATGGTCTCGAAGATGGCGCGCGCCTCGGCCTTGCGACCAATGCGCGCCAGGGCATCGATGCGCCAGAAGGTGCAGATGTTGAACGCCGTCTCGGGCCTGCCGAAGTCGTCGGCCGCCTCGTAGCGGCGCATGTAGGGGCCGTCGCACAGGCTTTTTTCCATGGCTTCCACCGTGCTCACAAAGCGCGGGTCCTTGGGGTCGATGAGGCCCACCTCGGCCATCAGCAGCACGCTGGCGTCGAGCTCGTGCCCGCCAAAACTCTCGGCAAAGGCCTGGCGTGCTTCGCACCACGACTTGTCGAGAATTTCGGCACGCATGCGGTCTGCATGCTGCTGCCAGTGGCTGGTACGGTCGGCCAACTGCAGGGTTGCGGCGATCTTGGCCAGCCGGTCGCAGGCTGCCCAGCTCATCAGGGCGGACGAGGTGTGTACCCGGGCGCGCGTGCGCAGCTCCCACATGCCTGCATCGGGCTGGCCATACACACGTACCGCGTTCTCACCCACTTGTTCCAGCCGCGTGAACTCGGCCAGGCCCGCACGGTGCAACAGGCGGTGATCGTGGAAGGCCTGGGCCGCGCCCAGCACGATGTTGCCGTACACATCGTGCTGAAAATGCTCGGCCGCCTGGTTGCCCACACGCACCGGGCCCATGCCCCGGTAGCCTGCCAAATGGGGCATAAAACGCTCGGGCAGGTCTTTCTCCAGCCCGATGCCATACAGCGGCTGGATGTGGCCGTCGCCCCCTTCCACCACCACGTTGCTCAGCCAGCGCAGGTAGTCTTCCATGGTGCCCACCTCGGAGATGCTGTTGAGGGCGCGCACCACAAAAAATGCGTCGCGCAGCCAGCAGTAGCGGTAGTCCCAGTTGCGGCCGCTGTGGGCGGACTCGGGGATGCTGGTGGTCATGGCGGCCACGATGGCGCCGGTGTCTTCGTACAGCGACAGCTTGAGCGTGATGGCCGCACGGATCACGGCTTCTTGCCACTCCAGTGGTATGGCCAGGGCGCGGGTCCAGCTGCGCCAGTAGGAGGTAGTCTCCTGCTCGAACAGGCGCGCGGTGTCGGCAATGCCGTCCACCAGTGTTTCGTCGGCCCCCAGCAGAAAGTTGTGCTCCCGCGTGAGCACAAACGCCTGGCCCGACAACACGTGCGAGACCGGTGCATCGGTGGACAGGCGCAGCGTCATGCTTTCGCCCACGTAGCGGATGTGGTTGCTGCCGCGCGTGATCTCGGGTGCGGTCTGGCCCCAGTCGTAGCGCACCTTGAGTGCCACACGAATGCGCGGCGCGCCCTGGATGGGGCGCACCCGGCGCACCAGCGTCATGGGGCGAAAGTAGCGCGAGCGGCTGTAAAAGCGCGGTGCAAAGTCGGTGATCTCGATGCCGTGTCCGGCCTTGTCGAACAGCTGCGTGCGCAGGATCGCGGTGTTGGGCTCGTACCACTGGTCGGCCGAGGCCAGGTCTTCCAGTTCGATGGCGAAGTGGCTGCCTTCGTCACCGGGCTGCAGCAGGGCGTTGAACACCGGGTCGCCATCAAAACGCGGCAGGCAGCACCACACCATGCGGGCGTGGTTGTCGATCAATGCGCTGATGGCGCAGTTGCCGATCATCCCGAGGTTGAGCGAGCCCGCTTGGGGGGCGTTGGCTGCGGTGTTCATCGTTCGCGCTCCAGGGTCGTGCGTGCAGAAGACAGCCAGCCGCGCAGGGCGGCAGATGTCATGCAGCGGTGTTGTGCCATGGTCGGCCCTTCGCCCACCTTGATGCCCCAGCCGCCCAGCGCCTGCACGGCGGCAAAGCCGGCCTCGTCGGTGACGTCATCGCCGATGAAGACGGGTGTGCGCCCCGCAAAAGGGGCCTGGGTCATGAAGTCGGCAATCGCCTGGCCTTTGTGAACGCCACGGGGCTTCACTTCAAAGACGCATTTGCCGCGCAGCAGTTCCACGCCCTCCACATGGCGCATGGCGTGCGTCAGCGTTTCGTGGCACAAGGACTCCAGCTGGGGGGCGAGGCGGTAGTGCAGGGCCAGGCTGGCGCGCTTGGTCTCCACCAGCAGGCCGGGGTGGCGGGCTGCAAGGTCCTGTGCGGCCTGCAAGACGGGCTCCAGGGCGGGGCGTGACGTGGCGGGAACGGAGGTGTCGCCCAGGCGGTAGTGGGCCCCATGCTCGCTGGCCAGCGGCAGGCGCAGCGGTGCCAGAAATCCGTCGATGTCGACCTCGGGCCTCCCGGACACGATGGCCAGCGCGCCACCCAGCTGGGTGTGCAGCGATGACAGCGTAGGGACCAGTCCCGAGGCAACGCGCACCGCCTCGGGGCGCGGCGCCAGTTCGGTGAGCGTACCGTCGAAATCCAGAAAAAGCGCATGGGCAGTTGTCAGTGTGGGGAGCAGCTGCATCCGCGAAACCATAGCAGACGCTGCAAAGCAGACCTGGACACAAGGGTGATACAAGGCTGGTAAATGCGCGCAAGGCCTGCGATCTGTTGCAACTTTGGCAACCGGAGCGTGCCAGGTGCGCCCTTGAAACGTGGGGCCTGCGCCGCCATGTGTTCAGCAACCTGTATGCCCCCCGCCATGACCGAAGCCCTGCACATCGTCTGCCCCCATTGCCATACCACCAACCGCGTGCAGAGCGCCGACCTGGGCAGCGCGCCCGATTGCGGCAAGTGCCATCAGCCCCTTTTTGCGGGGGCGCCGCTGGAACTGGATGCCGCCAGCTTTGACAAGCATGTGGCGCGCAGCCACCTCCCGGTGCTGGTGGACTTCTGGGCCCCCTGGTGCGGACCGTGCCGCCAGATGGCCCCCGCCTTTGCACAGGCCGCCCGCGAACTCGAGCCGCGCGTGCGACTGGCCAAGCTCAACACCGAAGACCACCAGGCCATCGCCGCGCGGTATGCGATCCGCAGCATCCCGACCATGATCCTTTTCCAGCAGGGGCGCGAGGTGGCGCGCATTTCGGGCGCGCTGGGGGCTGCGGATATCGTGCGCTGGGTGCGCACGGCGGCAGCATAAAAAGCCAAATCGCTAGGGCCTGTTCACGATCCCCTGCGAGATCGTCAACCAATGGGATGGACGCCCCCGCCCTAAACGGCATCGAAAGTGCCACAGTGGAGACGTTAGTTCTTCCACTCGAACCAGCAGGAGCGTCCACCATGAAGATTACAACCATTGGCATCGACCTGGCAAAGAATGTGTTTCAGGTCCACGGCGTGGATGAGCATGGCCGGGCCGTGTTCCACAAACCGCTCAAGCGCGAGCAGATGGCGGCCTTCTTCGTCAACTTGCCCGCCTGCCTGATTGGCATGGAAGCCTGTGGCAGTGCTCACCACTGGGCGCGCAAGCTGCAGGGTATGGGTCATACCGTGCGCCTGATGGCCCCCCAATTCGTCAAGCCCTACGTCAAGACCAACAAGAACGATGCGGCCGATGCCCAGGCCATCTGCGAAGCCGTCACGCGTCCGAGCATGCGCTTCGTACCCATCAAGAACGTGGAGCAGCAAGGCGTGCTGGCCCTGCACCGGGTGCGCCAGGGCTTTGTCAAGGCCCGCACCGCGCAGGCCAACCAGATCCGGGGCCTGCTGGCCGAGTTCGGGCTGATCGTCCCCCAGGGTATAGGGCACATCAGCGAGCGGGTGCCTGAGCTTATCGAGGATGCCTGCAACGAGCTGCCCGGCGCGTTTCGGCGCTTGGTGCAGCGTCTGCTCGAACACCTCAAAGAACTCGATCGCCAGGTGCAGGAACTGGAGGCACAAATTGTGGCTTGGCACCGCCAAAGCGACTTGAGCCGCAAGCTTGAACAAATCCCTGGTATTGGTCCCATCACGGCCTGTGCGCTGGTGGCCTCGCTGGG